>NZ_JASCPO010000472.1:0-1630 GCF_029960145.1 Pseudomonas sp. PS01299
GGCTTGCTCGCGAAGAGGGCGTGTCAGTCGATATTTACGCTGAATGACACACCGCATTCGCGAGCAAGCCCGCTCCCACATTGGTTTTGTGTAGAGGCATGACAGATGTATTCACTTGAAGACCTGCTCCACCTGATGAGCCGCCTGCGCGATCCGCAGTTCGGTTGCCCGTGGGACATCAAGCAAACCTACGCGACCATCGTCCCGCATACCCTCGAAGAAGCCTATGAAGTGGCTGACGCCATTGAACGCGGCGACTTCGATCACTTGCAGGGCGAGCTGGGTGATCTGTTGTTTCAGGTGGTCTATTACAGCCAGTTGGCCCGGGAAGAAGGGCGCTTCGAATTTGCCGGAGTGATCGACAGCATCACGCGCAAGCTGATCCGTCGTCATCCGCACGTGTTCCCCACCGGCGATCTGTACGCGCCGCTGGATGTGCCACGGCTGAATGAAGAACAGGTCAAGCAGCGCTGGGAAGAGATCAAGGCCGAAGAACGCGCCGAGAAATCCGCCGCACCCGAGCAGCTGTCACTGCTCGATGATGTACCTGCCGCGCTGCCGGCACTGTCGCGTTCAGCCAAGTTGCAAAAGCGTGCCGGGCAGGTCGGTTTCGACTGGCCGGATGCGTTGCCGGTGCTGGACAAGGTGCGCGAAGAGCTCGATGAAGTGCTCGAAGCCATGTCCGAAAACGATCCGCAAGCGGTGGCCGACGAGATCGGCGATCTGCTGTTTTCCGTTGTCAATCTGGCCCGGCACCTGAAGGTCGATCCGGAAACCGCGCTGCGTGGCGCCAACGCCAAGTTTGAAAGACGTTTCCGTTTTATCGAACAGGCATTGCGCGACACCCGTCGTCCCATGGAAGATTGCACCCTCGAAGAGTTGGACGCCCTGTGGGGTGAAGCCAAACGTCAGGAAAAGAATTTGCCCAGCTGCGGCTGAGCCGTTGCCCAAGTGAGTAAGCATTAATGAGCCTTTCCCTTCGCGACCAGTTGCTCAAAGCAGGTCTGGTCAACCAAAAGCAGGCCAAGCAGGTCAGCAAAGACAAGCAGAAGCAACAGCGTCTGGCCCACAAGGGGCAGGCCGAGCTGGATGATTCGCAGCAACGCGCCGCTCAGGAAGCCATGGCCGAGAAGGTCAAGCGCGACCAGGAGCTGAACCGTCAGCAGCAGGAGAAGGCCGAGGCCAAGGCCCGTGCCGCGCAGGTCAAGCAGTTGATCGAAGTCTCGCGTCTGCCGAAGCTGACCACCGAGGACTACTACAACTTCGTCGACGACAAGAAGGTCAAGCGCATCTCGGTCAATACGTTGATGCGCAACAAGCTCAGCAGCGGTTCGCTGGCGATCGTGCACCATGCTGGCGGCTACGAAGTGATCCCGCGTGAAGCGGCGCTGAAGATCCAGGAGCGCGACCCGCAACGTATCGTGCAGCTCAACGTGCAGACCGAAGAGGTCAATGCCGAGGACGATCCGTACGCGGCCTATCAGATCCCGGATGACCTGATGTGGTAAACCGATAAAGCTGTAACAACCCAAACTGTGGCGAGGGAGCTTGCTCCCGCTGGACTGCGTAGCAGGCCTCTGCTCTTGAGTTGAAGAGCAGGGCCGCTTCGCGCCCCAGCGGGAGCAAGCTC
>NZ_JASCPO010000473.1:0-1602 GCF_029960145.1 Pseudomonas sp. PS01299
GGCTCACTCCTACAGGGGATCGCATTTGTCCAGTTGGAATACGGTCACTGTAGGAGTGAGCCTGCTCGCGATAGGGGCGGCTCAGACAACGCAATTCCATTGTCCGGCAACAACACCCCGCCACACTTTTCCGTTTAATCTTTCCTTAACAAGCCACTTACAGACTCTTGATCGTATTTCTCGATATTTCAAAGCAAAATTTTCCGCTTTAATTCGATAGATAACTCGCTAGTCTTGGTTCGCAGTTCTCACAGGATTTGGGCAATGCAGCTACGTAACTCTGCTTCACGCTATGGTTGGGTCAGCATCTTCATGCACTGGGGCGTGGCGCTGGCGGTCTTCGGACTGTTCGCGCTGGGTCTGTGGATGGTGGGGCTGGATTACTACAGCAGCTGGCGCAAAGACGCGCCGGATCTGCACAAGAGCATCGGTCTGGTGCTGCTGGGTGTGATGGTGTTGCGGGTGTTGTGGCGCTTTATCAGCCCACCGCCACCGACGCTGCAAAGCTACAGCCGCATGACCCGCATCGGCGCCAAATTCGGCCACGGGTTTCTGTACGTCGGGCTGTTCGCTGTGATGCTTGCCGGTTACCTGATTTCCACCGCAGACGGTGTCGGGATCCCGGTGTTTGGCCTGTTTGAAGTTCCTGCACTGGTTTCCGGGCTACCGGATCAGGCAGACACCGCTGGGGTGATTCATCTCTGGCTGGCATGGGCGCTGGTAATTTTTTCCGGTCTCCATGCGTTGGCAGCATTGAAGCACCACTTTATCGATCGTGATGCGACCCTCACTCGAATGCTCGGTCGCAAAGCCTGAAATTCAACCTCGACTCAAAGGAAAAGAAAGCATGTTGAAAAAGACTCTGGCCGCTCTGGCAATCGGTTCGGCCGTACTGTCCGCGAACGTGATGGCTGCTGATTACACCGTCGACAAGGAAGGCCAGCACGCTTTCGTCGACTTCAAGATCAGCCACCTGGGCTACAGCTACATCACCGGTACCTTCAAGGACATCGACGGCAAGTTCAGCTTCGACGCCGCCAAGCCTGAAGACAGCAAAATCGAATTCAATGTGAAAACCGCCAGCGTGTTCACCAACCACGCCGAGCGCGACAAGCACATCTCCAGCAAAGACTTCCTGGACGTGGGCAAATACGCTGACGCCAAGTTCGTCTCCACCAGCGTCAAATCCACCGGCAAGAACGCCGAGGGCAAAGACACTGCTGACGTGACCGGCGACCTGACCCTGCACGGCGTGACCAAGCCAATCGTGGTCAAGGCTGTGTTCCTGGGCGAAGGCAAGGATCCATGGGGCGGCTACCGTGCCGGCTTTGAAGGCACCACCAGCATCAAGCGCTCTGATTTCGGCAAGATGATGGATCTGGGTCCACAGTCCGACAAGGTCGACCTGTACATCTCGTTCGAAGGTGTGAAAGCGAAGTAATTTTCGCCGCCATACAAAAACGCCCCCGGTCGTAAGGCCGGGGGCGTTTTTTATTGTCCGTCACATGCACTGATATCACCGCAGATCCACTGTGGGAGCGGGCTTGCTCGCGAATGCGGCGGGCCAGTCGATACTTCCGTTACAGACATACCGCATTCGCG
>NZ_JASCPO010000474.1:0-1484 GCF_029960145.1 Pseudomonas sp. PS01299
GCGGTGTGTCAGACACAAAGTTGTCATCTGACACACCGCTTTCGCGAGCAAGCCCGTTCCCACGTTTGGATCTCCACTCATTGAATAATTGAAGGCTGTCGCGAATGCTCGCTGCGTCACTGATCTTCCTGCTGACCATCACCCTTGTCATCTGGCAACCCAAAGGCCTCGGGGTCGGCTGGAGCGCGACGCTCGGTGCCGTGCTTGCGCTGATCTTCGGCGTCGTGCACCTGAGCGATATTCCGCTGGTGTGGCAGATCATCTGGAACGCCACCGGCACCTTCGTTGCGCTGATCATCATCAGCCTGTTGCTCGACGAAGCGGGGTTCTTCGCCTGGGCTGCGCTGCATGTAGCACGCTGGGGGCGGGGCAGTGGGCGCAAGCTGTTTGCCTTCATGGTGCTGCTCGGCGCGCTGGTATCGGCGTTGTTCGCCAATGACGGCGCGGCGCTGATCCTCACGCCGATCGTGATTTCCATGCTGCTGGCGCTGCGCTTTTCCCCGGCGGCGACCTTGGCGTTCGTCATGGGTGCCGGTTTTATCGCCGACACCGCGAGCCTGCCGCTGGTGGTGTCGAACCTGGTCAACATCGTTTCGGCGGACTTCTTTCACATCGGCTTCAACCGCTATGCGGCGGTGATGGTGCCGGTCAACTTCGTCAGTGTGGCCGCGACGCTGGGCGTGCTGCTGTGGTTTTTCCGTCGCGACATCCCTAAGGCTTACGATCCCGAACAGCTCGAACAGCCGCACACGGCGATCCACGATAAGGCCACGTTCTATGCCGGTTGGGTAGTGCTGGTGATTCTGCTGATCGGCTGCTTTTTCCTCGAACAGCTGGGCATCCCGATCAGCGCGATTTCGGCGGTCTGTGCGGCCCTGCTGCTGGGGATCGCCGCCCGTGGCCACAAGATTTCCACGCGCAAGGTGCTGAAAGAAGCGCCGTGGCAGATCGTGATTTTCTCGCTGGGCATGTATCTGGTGGTGTATGGCCTGCGCAATGCCGGGCTGACCGGGTATCTCGCTGGCTGGCTGGATGTGTTCGCCGGGTACGGCGTATGGGGCGCGGCGCTGGGCACAGGGGTGCTGACCGCGCTGTTGTCGTCGATCATGAACAACTTGCCGACAGTGCTGATCGGCTTGTTGTCGATCGATGCCAGTCAGGCCAGCGGTGTGATCAAGGAAGCGATGATCTACGCCAACGTGATCGGCAGCGATCTGGGGCCGAAAATCACCCCGATCGGCAGCCTGGCGACCTTGTTGTGGCTGCATGTGCTGGCGCGCAAGGATATCCGGATTGGTTGGGGGTATTACTTCAAGGTCGGGATTGTCCTGACGGTGCCGGTGTTGTTGATTACCTTGGCGGCGTTGGCGTTGCGGTTATCCATCTAGACCGCGTTGGCCCCTTCGCGAGCAAGCCCGCTCCCACATTTTGAGCAGCATTCCAAATGTAGAAATTGGAATGCCAACCCCTTGTGGGAGCGGGCT
>NZ_JASCPO010000475.1:0-1476 GCF_029960145.1 Pseudomonas sp. PS01299
ACCCGTCACAAACCTGTCACCCCCAACCTGCTAACCTCCCCTGCGCCTCCTCCCCACTTACTTAAGAGCCCCAACAAAAGGTGCCCCAAGGTGTACTCCGTCGCCCCACCCCGCCAAAAAATCATCCTCCGCTCCGAAAACCTCCACTCCGAAGACTTCGGCGCCCTCTTCTCCCGGCTCTTCGGCAATCGCTACGCCGACACCCCGCCGATCCCCTCCAACATCATCATCGGCGGCGTCTACGGGCGGCACGACGGGGTCAGTTTCCGGCGTATGCATTACCACGGTGATTTCACCGTCACCTTCCCCGACCCGCAGGACGAGATCACTTTTGTGATTCCCACGGCGGGCAAGATTGTGTTCAACCACCGCACCGAGTCCGTCGGTGTGGCGCAAGTGGGGTTGGCGATTGATAAGGCGGATATCCGCTCGATGCGGTTTCTCGACAATCACGCGCAGCACGGGATTTCGGTGAATCGGGGGCAGTTGACTGAGCGGTTGGCGGCGTTGTTGGGGCGGCCGGTTGTGCAGAAGATTGTGTTTGAGCCGGTGGTGGATCTGCACTCGGCAGCGTTTGGCGGGATCAAGGCGTTGATTGATCTGGCGACGGGGACGGAGTTTGATCTGTTGCTCAACAGCGGGACGCTGATGCCGTCGCGGTTGCGCGAGATGTTGATTGATGCGGTGCTGGAGGCGTGGCCGCACAATTTTACCGAGGCGTTGCGCCAGCCGGCGCCGAGGGTGGCGCCGCGGCATGTGAAGTTGGCGATGGCGTTTATTCAGGCGCATCCCGAGCAGTTGGTGAGTGGGGTTGAGTTGGCGCGGTTGAGCAATGCCAGTCAGCGCGCATTGCAGGATGGGTTTCGGCAGTTTGTCGGGATGTCGATTGTGGCGTATCAGCGGCAGGTGCGGCTGGAGCGCGCTTTCGAGGCGCTGGGGCAGCGGCATTCGGCGTCGGTGACGGAGGTGGCGTTGCGCTTTGGCTTCAGTAATGTCGGGCGGTTTTGTCAGTATTTTCAGCAGGCGTATGGGGTGAGTCCGGCGCATCTGAGAGGGCGGGGTTGATTGGTTTATCGGCGGGGATGCTGGTGGATCAGTTGATGGTGATGTTGGCTGTCATGGCGCCTTCGCGAGCAAGCCCGCTCCCACAGGGTTATGCAGTGGACTCAAGACTGGCGCTGGTCGGTGACACGGCTGATGTGCTGGACTCAGGTTTGGCGGCTGGCGGGGATCTGAATGTGGGAGCGGGCTTGCTCGCGAATGCGATGGGTCAGCCAAGGTGATGTTGGCTGACATGGCGCCTTCGCGAGCAAGCTCGCTCCCACAGGGTTAGTTGGTGGACTCAAGACTGGCGCTGGTCGGTGACACGACTGATGTGATGGGCTCAGGTTTGGCGGCTGGCCGGGATCTGAATGTGGGAGCGGGCTTGCTCGCGAATGCTGTGGGTCAGGCGAGGTGATGGTGACTGACACGGCC
>NZ_JASCPO010000476.1:0-1447 GCF_029960145.1 Pseudomonas sp. PS01299
GAGCGAGCCTGCTCGCGAAAGCGATCTACCAGGCGCTGAATCTCTGATAGATCCACCGCATTCGCGAGCAGGCTCGCCCCCACATTGATCAAATTGTGCGTGGGATTTTTGTATACAATCCATCGCTACTATTGATCCAAAGGGAGCTGCATCTGTCATGACCGACTCCGCAAGCACCGACTTCAACCGTATCGACCGCGCCACCCGTGCAGTAAAACTGCCCTATGCCGCGTTACTGGCGTTCGCCATGACCGGATTCATCGCCATCCTCACCGAGACCCTGCCCGCCGGGCTGCTGCCGCAGATCGGCGCCGGGCTTGGGGTCAGCGAAGTGCTCGCCGGGCAACTGGTGACGCTGTATGCACTGGGCTCTATTGTTGCGGCGATTCCGCTGACCGTCGCCACCCGGGGCTGGCCACGGCGGCGGGTACTGTTGATGACGGTTGGCGGGTTCCTGGTGTTCAACACCGTGACCACGTTCTCCAGCCATTACGGCTTGACCTTGGCGTCGCGGTTCTTGGCCGGGATGGCGGCAGGGCTGTCGTGGGGAATCATGGCCGGTTACGCCCGCGGCATCGTGCCGGTGCACCAGCAGGGGCGGGCACTGGCAATCGCCATGCTCGGCACCCCGGTGGCGCTGTCGCTGGGCACCCCGGCGGGAACCTGGCTGGGCAACCTGATCGGTTGGCGCGCTTCGTTCGGGATCATGTCGGCGCTGGCGTTGGTGCTGGCGGCGTGGATTGTGCTGGCGGTGCCGGACCGTCCGGGCCAGGCCAGCGCCGAACGCCTGCCGTTGCTGCAATCGCTGCGTCTGCCGGGCGTACGGCCGGTGCTGTTCGTGGTGCTGACCTGGATGCTTGGGCACAACATTCTCTACACCTACATCGCGCCATTCCTGATGCAGGCCGGGCTGGCCGAGCGCGTCGATCTGGTGCTGCTGGTGTTCGGCCTGTGTTCGCTGATCGGGATCTGGATCATCGGCCTGCTGGTGGACCGCTGGTTGCGCTGGCTGACGCTGATCAGCCTCGCGGTGTTTGCCGTGACCGCACTGGTGCTGGCGCTGATATCCCCGTCGCCGTGGCTGATCTACACCTTCATGGCCGTGTGGGGCCTGTCGTTTGGTGGCTCGGCGACGTTGCTGCTGACCGCTGCGGCGGATTCGGCCGGCGAGCATGTGGACGTGGTGCAAGCGATGCTCACCACCTCCTGGAATGTGGCGATTGCCGGCGGCGGCCTGTTTGGCGGGTTGCTGCTGGATCGGGCGGGGGCGATGTCGTTTCCATGGGCATTGTTGATCCTGTCGCTGATCGCGCTGGCGACGGTGTGGATCAACCGGCATCACAGTTTCAAACCGGGCCGGCGCGTCACCGCATGACTTTGTAGGAGTGAGCCTGCTCGCGATAGCGTTTTATCAGACACGAATGATTTGTCTGCGGAGGCGCTATCG
>NZ_JASCPO010000477.1:0-1445 GCF_029960145.1 Pseudomonas sp. PS01299
CCTGTATCCGGCTTTTGCGGCGACCCGTCGGACGCCTTCGCGAGCAAGCCCGCTCCCACATTCTGGAACGCATTCAACCTGTGGGAGCGGGCTTGCTCGCGAAGAGGTCGGCTCAGGCACCGCCTGTTCAACTGTTGCTCCCCCAACACCTCGACAACAAATCACCCTCCAACAATGCAACTCCATCAGCCTCAAGCCCAATAAAACCGGCCCTCTGGACGCTGGCACGCTTGCTGCTCTGTCCCATTGACCTTCCCAATGTCCCGAGGACACGCCAATGAGCAAGCAAGCCGTGAAATTCGCCTACTGGGTGCCGAACGTCAGTGGCGGCCTGGTGGTCAGCAAAATCGAGCAGCGCACCGACTGGGGCATCGACTACAACCGCAAACTGGCGCAACTCGCCGAAGCGGCCGGGTTCGAGTACGCCCTGACGCAGATCCGCTTTACCGCCGGTTACGGTGCCGAGTTCCAGCATGAGTCGGTGGCGTTCAGTCATGCGCTGCTGGCCGCCACCAGCAAACTCAAGGTGATCGCGGCGATTCTGCCGGGGCCTTGGCAACCGGCGCTGGCAGCCAAGCAGTTGGCGACCATCGATCAACTCACCAACGGCCGGATTGCGGTCAATATCGTCAGCGGTTGGTTCAAGGGCGAATTCCAGGCCATCGGCGAACATTGGCTGGAACACGACGAGCGCTATCGGCGTTCCGAGGAATTCATCCGCTCGCTGCGCGGGATCTGGAGCCAGGATAACTTCAGCTTTCGCGGCGACTTCTACCGCTTCGACAATTACAGCCTCAAACCGAAACCGCTGGGCCGCCCGGAGATCTTTCAGGGCGGTAGTTCCCGTGCGGCTAGGGACATGGCGGCGCGGGTCTCGGACTGGTATTTCACCAACGGCAACAGCGTCGAAGGGATCAAGGCGCAGGTCGATGACATCCGGGCCAAAGCGGCAGCCAACAATCACTCGGTGAAGATCGGCGTCAACGCCTTCGTGATTGCTCGCGACACTGAAGAAGAAGCGCGCGCGGTACTGGCGCAGATCATCGACCAGGCTGACCCGGACGCGGTCAACGCTTTCGGTGACGCAGCGAAACAGGCGGGCAGGGCATCACCGGAGGGTGAGGGCAACTGGGCGAAATCGACGTTCGAGGATCTGGTGCAATACAACGATGGCTTCAAGACCAACCTGATCGGCACGCCACAGCAGATTGCCGAGCGGATTGTGGCGTTGAAAGCGGTGGGGGTGGATCTGGTGTTGGCGGGGTTTCTGCACTTTCAGGAGGAGGTGGAGTATTTCGGCAAGCGGGTGTTGCCGTTGGTGCGGGAACTGGAGGTTGAAAAGACTGCCGCAGTAGCCTGAAACACCACAAAAACCTGTAGGAGTGAGCCTGCTCGCGATTGCGTATGAACAGTCAATATTCAGGCTGACTGACACACCGCTATCG
>NZ_JASCPO010000478.1:0-1429 GCF_029960145.1 Pseudomonas sp. PS01299
CGCGAATGCGGTGTGTCAGACAACCTTTTGCCGAATGACACACCGCTTTCGCGAGCAAGCCCGCTCCCACAAGGGGTTGGGGGTGACTTCGGGATTAGCGGTAGCGCTGCAGGTGTTCTCTGACTTTCGCGGCGGGGACTTTCTGCAGTTTGCACAGCAGGTCGTGGTTCAGCTCACGCACCCCATGCTTGTGCCGCAGTTCTTCCGCCAGATGCGCCATCAGGTTGGCCGCCATCTCGGCATCCGCCATCGCCCTGTGCGCCTGGCCGGTATGCGGCAGGCGGGCGAAGGTGGTGAGGGTGCCGAGCTTGTGATTCGGTGCCGCTGGCATTAGGCGGCGGGCCAGCAATAGCGAGCAGGCGAAGTTCTGCAGACGGGTGCGTTTGATCCGCCCCAGTTCGAAGTCCCAGAACTTCTGGTCGAACGAGGCGTTGTGCGCCACCAGCGGCGTGCAACCGACGAATTCGTTGACCTCTTCCATGACCCGCTCGGCCGAGGGTGCACTGCGCAACATGGCGTTGCTGATGCCGGTCAGTTGTTCGATGAACGCGGGGACGCGGACGCCGGCGTTCATCAGGCTCTGGTAACGCTCGACGATACGGCCGTTTTCCAGCATGACCACGGCGATTTCCGTGGCGCGACAGCTGCTGTTCGGCGACAGGCCGGTGGTTTCAAAGTCGATGACTGCAATGCGTTCCAAACCGGGTTCAACTCCGTTCAAATCAATTCTTGAACAACGCTCAGTTTTTCAACAGCAGTGCGCCTTCGATCGGCACATAACGGCTGGCGGCGCGGATCAGCGAGTTGGCGGTCAGGCCCGGCACGCCATAGGCCACTGCCTGTACGCCGTGCTTGCTGATGATGCGTTCGAGCAGCATGTCGAAGTCGCCGTCACCGGAGGCCAGGACGATTTCGTCGACATGGTCGGCGGCGTCCATGATGTCGAGGGTGATGCCCACGTCCCAGTCGCCCTTGGCCGAGCCGTCGCTGCGCTGGATATAGGGTTTGAGCTTCACGGTGAAACCGAGGTTGCGCAGGATCTGCTGGAACTGCTGCTGCTTGCTGTCGCCACGGTCGATGGCGTAGGCATAGGCCTCGACGATCTGCCCTTGCTTGCTAATGTCAGCCCACAGCGCGGCGTAGTTGAAATGGCAACCATAGGCCTGACGCACGGTGTAGTAGAGGTTCTGCACATCGGCGAACACTGCGATTTTTTTCACCGGGATTCCTGTGAGCGCATAGCGCACGAAGCGGGATCAGGCGCCGGGCCCGAAAAAGGCGCTCAGTATGCCAGTCCACAGGAAGGTGGCGCGAATAATCAACCCACCACTCCGGACGGATGGTGGACTGTGGTGAGGGGATTTATCCCCGATGGAGTGCGCAGCAGTCCCATTTTCGGGGCCGCTGCGCTGCCCATCGGGGATAAATC
>NZ_JASCPO010000479.1:0-1419 GCF_029960145.1 Pseudomonas sp. PS01299
CGGTGTATCAGCCAATACTTGCTTCGCTGACACACCGCTTTCGCGAGCAAGCCCGCTCCCACAGTTGTTTTGCGGTGTCAGGGAATCAGGATGACCTTGTCGCCACTGCCCTGATTCACCTGCGCGTAGCTGTCCACCCCCTCCGCCAATGGCACCTGCACCAACCACTGCGGCAACGGCAACAGATCCTCATCAAAGAACCGCCCAAACTGCTCGAGCATCGCCGCACAGGCTTGCACGCCGTACAGCAGCGAGTTGATCCCGACCACCGAACCGCCCTTGCGGTACAACGCCAGCGCCGGCAACTGCACATGGCCGTCGACCGGTGCGGCGATGATCGCGATGCGGCCGAACGCTGCCAGTGCCGCCACCGAGGCCGGCAGCCAGAAGCCGGTGGTGTCGAAGATCACGTCAGCGCCACCGCTGTACACCGCGTTGACCTGCGCGCCGAGGTCTTCGGGTTTATCCAGCTGAATCGTCTGGAAGCCCTGCGCCTGCAACTCCTTGACCTGCTCCGGCCGCCGCGCTGCCGCGAGGATCTGCGCACCGCGCACCTTGGCCAACGCCAATGCCGCCGTGGCCACCGCGCCGCCACCGATCACCAGCAAACGGGTTTCAGCCGTCACCAAGCTACGCTCCAGCGCATCCCACGCCGTGGTGTACGGCACGCCGAGGCTGGCCGCCTGGGCGAAACTCAAGTGCGACGGTTTGTGCGCCACGCCATTGGCTGGCAGTTTGACGAACTGCGCGTGCGAGCCATCGGCGAAAAAGCCCAGCTCACGCCCGGTGCCCCAGACTTCCTGACCGAGCAACGCCTGCGGGCCTTCGACCACGACACCGGCAAAATCACGCCCGGGAATCCGTGGCAACGTGGTGTACGGAAATCGCCCGAGCACGTTCTTCACATCGCTGGGGTTCAGACCGGCCGCCTTGATCTCGACCAGCACTTCATCAGCGCCGGGCACCGGGGTCGGTACGTCGACGAAATGCAGGGAAGACAGATCGCCGGTTTTATCGAATTGCAGTGCTTTCATGAGGACATCCATCAAAGGGAAAAAGGAATTCAGGACAGCCAACCGGCGACCAGTTGCCGGCCCATCGGCCACAGCTGCTCACCCGCGAGCATGCCCAGCAGCCCCACCAGCGCGATGGCCGGTGGTGCCGGGGAACGAAAATCCAGCGCGCCATAGAGCAGGCCGACACCGAGACCGATGGCCAGCGAAATCAGGTAGTTCATGGAGGAAACTCCGCCGCGTGAAAGGAATGGGCAAAGTCTAGGGAAGGATCGGCAGAGGTGTCGGCCAAGGACTTCTGAATTTCGGCCAATTCCCCGCGTTCACTGTCGTCCCCTGTGGGAGCGGGCTTGCTCGCGAAGGCGGCGGGTCAGTCACTTTATGCTTCACAGACAAACCGCTTTCG
>NZ_JASCPO010000047.1:0-35795 GCF_029960145.1 Pseudomonas sp. PS01299
CGTTTCATCAGGCAACATTATTGTTGTCTGACACACCGCTTTCGCGAGCAAGCCCGCTCCCACAGTTTGTTTGCGTACAGCCTTAATTCTTGGATGCAGCCTTGGCCTTGGCGCCGCGTTGACGCTGTGCTTCGAACAGACACACACCGGTGGCCACGGACACGTTGAGGCTGCTGACGCTGCCGGCCATCGGCAGGTTCACCAGATAGTCGCAGTGCTCGCGAGTCAGGCGACGCATGCCTTTGCCTTCGGCGCCCATGATCAGGATGGTCGGGCCGGTCAGGTCCTGGTCATAAATGCTGACCTCGGCCTCACCCGCCGTGCCGACCACCCACAGACCGCGCTGCTGAAGCTTTTCCAGAGTGCGCGCGAGGTTGGTCACCGCCACCAGCGGAATCACTTCCGCCGCGCCGCAGGCCACTTTACGCACCACCGGCGTCAGGGTTGCCGACTTGTCCTTGGGCACGATCACCGCCAGCGCGCCGGCAGCATCCGCCGAACGCAGGCAGGCGCCGAGGTTGTGCGGGTCGGTCACGCCGTCGAGCACCAGCAACAGCGGTGCGCCTTCGGTACGGTCGAGCAGCTCATCGAGCATCGCCTCGCCCCAGACCTGGCTCGGACTGACGTCCGCCACCACGCCCTGGTGCACGCCTTCAACCCAGGCGTCCATTTCGCGGCGCTCGGCCTGACCGATCTGCACACGATTTTCGTTGGCCAGTTCGATCAGGGTCTGCACGCGCGGATCGTTGCGGCTTTCGGCCAGCCAGATCTGCTTGACGCGTTTCGGGTGGTGACGCAACAACGCTTCTACCGCGTGAACGCCGTAGATTTTTTCCAACTGACTCATGACTTCGCCTTCGGTTTACGCGACCCGCCACTTTTGGCTGGAGCCGAACCCGCTTTTGGCGGGCCTTTACGGTGTTTGCTCGGTTTGGCTGGCTTGCCGCCGACGGCCTTCTCAGGCGCCGACCGTCCGGTCTTTCCCCCAGACGCCGCTTTACCACCGCTTTTGGCTTCGGCCAGCAAGGCCTTCTTCAATTCACGGCTTTTGCGCAGCTCGGCATTTTTCGCCACGGCATCGCTCGGGCGATAGGCCTCGACAGCTTTTTCCTTGGCCGGACGACGGCTAGCGGTTTTGGCCGGAGCCTTGTCTTCCACAGCCTTGCTCGCAGGCGCTGCGGTATCGGCGCCACGTTTCTTGCGACCAATCGGTGCGCTGATGGTTTTTTCGGCCATCTCGAAGTCGATCTTGCGCTCGTCGAGATCGACGCGCATCACGCGCACTTCAACGGTATCGCCGAGACGGAAGCTGCGACCGGTGCGCTCGCCCGCCAGGCGGTGATGCACAGGGTCGAAGTGGTAGTAATCGCCTGGCAGCGCGGTGACGTGCACCAAGCCTTCGACGTAGATATCGGTCAGCTCGACGAACAGACCAAAACCGGTCACGGCGGTGATCACCCCCGGGAACGATTCGCCCACGCGATCTTTCATGAACTCGCACTTGAGCCAGTTCACCACATCGCGGGTGGCTTCGTCGGCACGGCGCTCGCTCATCGAGCACTGCTCGCCGAGTTGCTCCAGCGCCGCTTCGTCGTACGGATAGATGCGCGCCTTCGGAATGGTCATCGCCCCGGCACGACGAACGTGCGGAGTGTCCTGTTTCGAATGGATCACGCTGCGGATGGCGCGGTGCGTGAGCAGGTCCGGGTAACGACGGATCGGCGAGGTGAAGTGGGTATAGGCTTCGTAATTCAGGCCGAAGTGGCCTTCGTTCTGGGCGCTGTACACCGCCTGGCTCAGGGAGCGCAGCATCACGGTCTGGATCAGATGGAAATCCGGACGGTCCTTGATGCTCGCCAACAGGGCCTGATAGTCCTTTGGCGACGGGCCATCCTTGCCTTTGTGCAGGGACAGGCCGAGCTCGCCGAGGAACGCGCGCAGTTTTTCCAGACGCTCCGGTGGCGGGCCGTCGTGGACACGGTACAGCGCGGGGATTTCGTGCTTCTTGAGGAATTCGGCGGTGGCCACGTTGGCCGCCAGCATGCATTCCTCGATCAGCTTGTGCGCATCGTTGCGGGTGGTAGGACGGATTTCGGCAATTTTGCGCTCGGAACCGAAGATGATCCGGGTTTCCTGGGTTTCGAAATCGATCGCGCCACGCACGTGACGGGCAGCCAGCAACACTTTGTACAGCGCATAGAGCTGCTTGAGGTGCGGCACCACGTCGGTGTATTCGCCGCGAAGCTTGCGCGCTTCGGTGGCTTTCGGGGTTTCCAGCATCGCGCTGACCTTGTTGTAGGTCAGACGGGCGTGGGAATGGATCACCGCTTCATAGAAGCAGTAGTCGGTCATTTCGCCGGACTTGGAGATGGTCATCTCGCAAACCATGGCCAGACGATCGACGTGCGGGTTCAGCGAGCACAGGCCGTTGGACAGCTGTTCAGGCAGCATCGGCACCACGCGCTCGGGGAAATACACCGAGTTGCCGCGTACCTGGGCTTCGTTGTCCAGCGCCGAACCGATCTTCACGTAGCTGGAGACGTCGGCAATCGCCACGTACAACTTCCAGCCGCCGGAGAACAGGCGCAACTTGCCCGGCTTGGCTTCGCAGTAGACCGCGTCGTCGAAGTCGCGGGCATCTTCGCCGTCGATGGTGACGAACGGCAGATGGCGCAGGTCGACACGCTTCTCTTTGTCTTTCTCTTCGACTTCCGGCTTGAGCTTGGCGGCTTCTTTGAGTACCGCTTCAGGCCAGACGTGCGGAATGTCGTAGGTGCGCAGCGCGACATCGATTTCCATGCCCGGCGCCATGTAGTTGCCGACCACTTCGACCACATCGCCTTGCGGCTGGAAGCGCGGCGTCGGCCAGTGGGTGATTTTCACCTCGACGAACTGACCGATCTGCGCGTTGGCGTTGCGGCCTGGCGTAACCAGCACTTCCTGCTGGATCTTCGGATTGTCGGCAACGACAAAACCGATACCGCCCTCTTCGAAGTAGCGACCGACGATCGTTTCGTGGGCACGGGACACCACTTCGACGATCACGCCTTCACGGCGGCCACGACGGTCAAGACCCGAAACGCGGGCCAGCGCACGATCGCCATCGAACACCAGACGCATCTGCGCCGGGCTCATGAACAGGTCATCGCTGCCGTCGTCCGGCACCAGGAAGCCGAAACCGTCACGGTGACCGCTGATGCGGCCGAGGATCAGGTCGAGCTTGTCCACCGGCGCATAGGTGCCACGGCGGGTGTAGATCAATTGAGCGTCGCGCTCCATGGCGCGCAGGCGGCGGCGCAGGGCTTCGATCTGGTCTTCTGTGGTCAGACCAAACTCTTCGACCAGTTGCTCGCGGGCAGCAGGCGAACCCCGATCGGCGAGATGCGCCAGGATCAGTTCGCGGCTGGGAATAGGGTTTTCATATTTTTCCGCTTCACGAGCGGCCTCGGGATCGAGGGACTGCCAATCGGCCATTAGAGAGTTTTCACCTTGTCTATATGCGGGTTAGTTTGGCATAGGCGCCATCAAACGGGAAATTTCCGACTATATAAGGCCCTTCTGGAGCCTTGTATCGACGCCTGAAAGCCCTTTTGAACACCGCTGGTAAAAAAATTCATTTTTTTTGCTGACAGGGGTTTACAGTTAAAAAGGCGCTCCGTATAGTGCGCGCCATCGACGACGTACACACGTTGACGAGATGCCCAGGTGGTGAAATTGGTAGACACGCCAGCTTCAGGTGCTGGTGACCTTACGGTCGTGGAAGTTCGAGTCTTCTCCTGGGCACCAATTTCGAGTTTGAGACTAGATCAGTTTCAAGGCTCACACAAAACCCGCGAAAGCGGGTTTTTTGCATTCTAAGCAACGGATTTGTTAAAACTGATTAATTAAAATTAAATCAGGGGTTTACAGATCAAAAAGCGCTCCGTATAGTGCGCCACATCAACAGCGGCAACGCTCGCGATGAATGCCCAGATGGTGAAATTGGTAGACACGCCAGCTTCAGGTGCTGGTGACCTTACGGTCGTGGAAGTTCGAGTCTTCTTCTGGGCACCAATTCAAACTCAAGGTTACGACGTTGAGTTTCCCGAAAACCCGCGAAAGCGGGTTTTTGCGTTTCTGGCGTTTGAAAACCCGCAAGCCTGTGTGGCGAGGGAGCTTGCTCCCGCTGGGATGCGCAGCATTCCTCGCTTTTACATCAGTCATTCCCTCTCTCAGGATTAACGAACGCTACGCAGCCGAGCGGGAGCAAGCCCCCTCGCCACACATGATCACCAGATCATGCTCTAGCAAACCTCCGCCCTCGTCGCAAGGCGCACTTGAGAAACAATATCGTTTATCATTGTTGCAAGTTTTTGCAATGCGACAGTGAGGAACCCTGCGAATGATGTTTCGAAATACCCTGCGCCGCGGCTTGACCTTCACCCTGCTCGGCCTGGCACTCGCCACTCCCCTCACCCAGGCAGCCGATGCGGTTTCCCTGACGCTCTACAACGGTCAACACAAGGAAGTCGGCGATGCGATCGCCAAGGCTTTCGAGGCCAAGACCGGCATTCACGTCAACGTACGCAAGGGCAGCAGCAACCAGCTCGCCAGCCAGGTCATCGAAGAAGGCGACCGCTCCCCCGCCGACGTGATTTACACCGAAGAATCTCCTCCGCTGAACAACCTCGGCGAGCAAGGCCTGCTGGCCAAGACTGACGACGCCACGCTGGCCGTGCTGCCCAAGCAATACGTAGCCGGCAACGGCACCTGGATCGGTGTCACCGCGCGGGTTCGCGTGGTTGCCTACAACCCGAAACTGGTCGATGAGAAAGACCTGCCGAAGTCGGTGATGGAATTCTCCGATCCGAAATGGCAAGGCAAAGTCGGTTTCGTACCAACCAGCGGCGCATTCCAGGAACAAGCCGTGGCGATCATCAAGATGCACGGTCGCGACGCCGCCGAAGAATGGCTGACCGGCCTGCGCGCTTTCGGCAAGACCTACAGCAACAACATGGTCGCCCTCAAAGCTGTGGAAAACGGCGAAGTCGCCACCGTACTGGTGAACAACTATTACTGGTTCGCCCTGCAGCGCGAGAAAGGCAAACTCGACTCGAAACTGCATTACTTCACCGGCGGCGACGTCGGCGGACTGATCACTGTATCCAGCGCTGCCGTGCTGAAATCCAGCAAACATCCAAAAGAAGCCCAGCAATTCCTTGCCTACATGGCCAGTGAGGAAGGCCAGCGCGTGATCACTCAGACCACCGCCGAATATCCGCTGCACAAAGGCATGGAATCGGATCGCGGACTCAAGCCGTTCAGCGAATTAGAAGCCCCGAACGTGACCCCGGCCGATCTGGGCAACGCCGAAGAAGCGCTGGACCTGGAACGTGAAGTTGGCCTGAACTGATGGCCACATCGTTATCCGCCCCCGCCGCGCGCGGGGGTTATGTGCCACGACGCAAGCGGCCGTCGATCTGGTTGGTGCTGCCGGTTTTATTGCTGGTGGTCATGAGCCTGTTGCCTCTGGCCTATGTCGGCCTGAAAGCCTGGCAGGCCGGTTGGGCCGAAGCGCTGCACCTGTTGTGGCGCCCTTACGTATTCGGTCTGCTGCGCAACACCTTGGCGTTGATGGTCGGCGTAACGCTGACTTGCGGCGTGATCGGCCTGTCACTGGCGTGGCTGCTGGAGCGCAGCAATCTGCCGGGACGACGCCTGTGGGGGGTGATTCTGTGCCTGCCATTTGCGGTGCCGGCGTTTGTCAGCAGCTTCACCTGGGTGTCGTTGAGCGCGCAGTTCGAAGGCCTCGGCGGGGCGATTCTGGTGATGAGCCTGTCGAAGTATCCGCTGATCTTTCTGCCGGTCGCGGCGACCCTGCGCAACCTCGATCCGTCCCTTGAAGAGTCGGCTCGCACCTTGGGACAGAATCGCTGGGGCGTGTTTTTCCGCGTCACCCTGCCGCTGCTCTGGCCGTCGCTGCTGGCTGGCTCGCTGCTGATTGCCCTGCACATGCTGGTCGAGTTCGGCGCGCTGTCGATCATCGGCCTGCAAACCTTCACCACCGCCATCTACCAGCAATTCGAACTGGAATTCAGCAACGCCAATGCGGCGATGCTTTCGGCGGTGCTGCTCACGCTGTGTCTGATGCTGCTGTGGCTGGAGCTGCGGGTGCGCGGTAAAGGGCGCCATGTGCGCACCGGCCAGGGTGCAGCGCGTCGAGCCGAGCAAGTGCGGTTGGGACCGTGGGCGGTTGCCGGTCAGTTCTATTGCCTGTTGCTGGCGATTGTCGGTAGCGGGATTCCGCTGGGAATGCTCGCGTACTGGCTGGCGGTGGGCTCATCGGCAGCGTTCCCGGTCGCGGCGATCACCGAAGCCCTGCTGTCTTCGCTGGCCTTGTCGCTGGGTGGCGCAGCGCTGTGCCTGCTGCTGGCGGTGCCGGTCGGGCTGCTGGTGGTGCGTTACAAGGGCCAACTGGCGATCTGGGCCGAACGCTTGCCGTATCTGCTCCACGCCTTGCCGGGCCTGGTAATCGCGCTGACGCTGGTGTATTTCGCCCTGCACTACGTGCCGGCGCTGTACCAGACCTCGGCATTGCTGCTGATCGCTTATGCGCTGCTGTTCCTGCCATTGGCACAGGCGCCGATCCGCACGGCACTGAACAAGGCTGCGCCGCAGCTGGAGGAAGCGGCACGCACGTTGGGGGCATCGTCATTCACCGCGTTTTGCCGGGTGACCCTGCCGATCATCTTCCCGGCACTGGGTGCGGCGTTTGCGCTGGTGTTTCTGGATGCGATGAAGGAATTGACGGCGACGCTGCTGCTCAGTCCGACCGGGCTGAACACGCTGGCGACCGAGGTCTGGGCGCATACGGCAAATGTCGAGTTCGCGGCGGCGGCGCCTTATGCGGCGTTGTTGATTGTGGTGTCGGGGTTGCCGGTGTATCTGCTGACGACGCGGATGTATCTGAGCCGCTGAAATCGCCTTCGCGAGCAAGCCCGCTCCCACAGTTTGACCGAGTCCCACCAGAGGAATGCGATCGAATGCGGGAGCGAGCCTGCTCGCGAAGGGGGAAACATCAGGCCCTGAACTGCCCCAGGCTGGCTTTCAACTGCGCCGCCAGCCCATCCAGTACCTTGCCACTGGCCGTGGTTTCCACCACCGCCTGCGCCGCTTTCTCGGCCTGGGCATGAATCGTTTCGACCCGCCCACGCACCGCCTGCGCGCCCTGCGCCTGATGCGCCGCAGCCTGGGTCGCTAGACCAATCGCCGCATGCACCTGCTCAACCGAAGCCTGCACCGATTGCTGCAACCGCGCGCTGTCGCGCAACACCAGCAAACCTTCGCTGGCCTGACGCCCCGCCTGGCCGATCGCTTCTACCGCCTCACGCGCGCCCTGCTGCAACGCGACGATGTGCGCCTGAATGTCACCGGTCGAGCTTTGCGTCTTGCTCGCCAGCGCGCGCACCTCGTCCGCGACCACGGCAAAACCGCGGCCGGTCTCACCGGCCCGCGCCGCTTCGATCGCCGCATTCAGGGCCAGCAGGTTAGTCTGCTCGGCGATGCCATGAATCACCGTCAGCACCACTTCGATCTGTTCGCTCTGCTGCGCCAGTCGCTCGATGACTTTCGCCCCGGTATCAACCTGCCCTGCCAGCGCCTCGATCAGGCTGCCTACTTTCGCCGAGGTCCGAGTGTTTTCGTCGGTGGCCTGGCGAATATCCACCACCTGTTTCAACGCCGCCTGCATGGCATGGCTTTCCGATTGCGCCTCGTCAGCCATTTGCGACAGCGCGCGCAGGCTTTCCGCCACCTCGTCACGCTGCATCCCGGCCGCTGCGTCGGCACCGGCATTGCGCAAGGTCATGGCGCCGATTTCCACACCGGTACGCTGGGCCACGTCGCCCGCCTCGCGCACGATCGGCTGCAACTTATCCACAAAGCGATTGACCGCCGAGGCCATGTCGCCGATTTCGTCCTTGCTGTTGATCTGCACGCGCTTAGTCAGGTCGCCCTCGCCTGCCGCCAGATCGTCCATCGCCGCATTGAGCATCTTCAAGCGATTGACCACCCGGTGCCCCAGCACCACCGCCAGCAACAGCAGCACGCCACAGCCGACCAGCGCCAGACCCATGCCGATCCGCCAGCGCAAGGTCGCAGCGGCGTCCTGTACCGTGCTGGTGGTATTGGCTTTCATTTCGGCAGCGGTGGATTGCGCCGACTGCAGGCGCGCCTGCATTGCCGTCGCGCTGTCGGCGGCGGCGCCCTTGAGGCTGTCGCCCACCAGTTGATCACTGCTGGCGATCAGCGCCGAGAAGCGCTGGTCGAGCGCCGCCAGATCGGTTTCCACCGACGCGGTCGAGACGCCCATCAGCACTTTGCCGATTTCCACGCCGTTAGGGTTGATCGAGGCTTCGAGGTAGTAGACCGACGGATCGTTTTTCGCCGCGTCCAGCACCTTGTCCAGCGCGCGCTCGCCCTGGCCTTTTTCCAGCAAGGCCTTGTTGATCGGATTTTCGCGGTTGAGGTAACGCGTCAGGTGTTGACCGGTGGCATCGTCGTAAACCACGAACAACACGTTGGGATTGCGCTGGGCGCGACGAGCAAATTCGGACAGGGTCGGCACGTCGCTGTCCCACATGGCGCGCGGCGCCACCGAGGCGAGCAACTGGGCCATGTCATTGGCCGAGTCCTTGAGATCTTTTTCCAGTGTCGTACGCAGTTGCGCCTGCTCTTCCTTCAGACGGGAAGACAGGCCGGCGGTCAGACGCTGCCGAGTACTTGAGGAAAGGTTATCGAGGCTTGAGGTGACTTCACGCCCGGCCTGCTCCAGCTCGCCGGAGAGCTTTTGGCTGTCAGCGCCCAGACGAGCGCCGAGATCGGCTTCCAGCGCCGTGACCGTGCTTCGTGTCAGGGCGACTGCCACCAGCACTTGCACCAAAAGGGCGATACCAAGGGTAACGAACACGGGCCGCAACAAACGGCTTTGTAACAGTGAGAGAACGGCCGACACTGTGAATCCCTCTACTTCTGACGCCATTAATTTGATGGCACTCTTGTAGGAAGATTTACAGCAAAGGTCATGCCGTCCAACAGGCATAAACGACAAAGGCCCCGATTAAGGGGCCTTTGTTTTTTACATCAACGACTTATCAAGCGAACGGATGACGCAGAACGATGGTTTCGTTGCGATCCGGGCCCGTCGAAATAATGTCGATCGGCGCGCCGATCAACTCTTCAACGCGTTTGATGTAGGCACGAGCATTAGCTGGCAGCTCTTCCAGGGTTTTGGCACCCACGGTCGATTCGGTCCAGCCCGGCACTTCTTCGTACACAGGCTGCAGGCCCACGTAGCTGTCAGCGTCGGTCGGCGCCACGGCATTGCCTTGCGCGTCCTTGTAGCCGGTGCAGATGTTGATGGTTTCCAGACCATCGAGTACGTCCAGCTTGGTCAGGCAGATGCCCGAGATGCTGTTCACATCGATCGCGCGACGCAGGATAACGGCGTCGAACCAGCCGCAACGACGGGCACGGCCGGTGGTCGCGCCGAACTCGTGACCTTGCTTGGCCAGGTGCGCACCCACGTCGTCGAACAGCTCAGTCGGGAATGGACCCGAACCGACGCGAGTGGTGTAAGCCTTGGTGATGCCCAGGATGTAGTCGAGGAACATCGGGCCAACGCCCGAACCGGTCGCCACGCCACCTGCGGTGGTGTTGGAACTGGTCACGTACGGGTAGGTACCGTGGTCGATGTCGAGCAACGAACCCTGAGCGCCTTCGAACATGATGTCTTTGCCGGCGCGACGCAGGTCGTGCAGCTCGGCAGTCACGTCGAGCATCAGCGGCTTGAGCAGCTCGGCGTATTCCTTGCACTCGGCCAGAGTCTTTTCGAACTCGATGGCCGGCTCTTTGTAGTAACCGACCAGCATGAAGTTGTGGTAATCCACCAGTTCACGCAGCTTGTCTTCGAAGCGCGGCATGTTCAGCAGGTCGCCCACGCGCAGGCCACGACGTGCAACCTTGTCTTCGTAAGCCGGGCCGATGCCGCGACCGGTGGTACCGATCTTCAGCTCGCCACGGGCTTTTTCACGGGCCTGGTCCAGCGCCACGTGGAAGGACAGGATCAGCGGGCAGGACGGGCTGATACGCAGGCGCTCGCGCACCGGTACGCCTTTCTCTTCCAGCTTGGTGATCTCACGCAGCAGGGCGTCAGGTGCAACCACCACGCCGTTGCCGATCAGGCACTGCACGCCTTCGCGCAGCACGCCCGACGGGATCAGGTGCAAGACGGTTTTCTCGCCGTCGATCACCAGGGTGTGGCCAGCGTTGTGGCCACCTTGGTAGCGCACTACGGCGGCAGCATGTTCGGTCAGCAGATCAACGATCTTGCCTTTGCCCTCATCACCCCATTGGGTGCCCAGGACTACGACATTCTTACCCATAACACTTGTCCTCATTCGCGCAAACTTGGTGCCGGCGATGGCCGGCAGGAAAACTCAAGAAGCCAGTGGCGATACTTGCCAAAGCCCGTTCTGCTGAATCAATTGCCGGTCGCAGTCCGCATCACGGGCGGCGGCCAAAGGTTGTCCAGGCAATGCCTGAACGACACGCTGACCCTCACTGCGCAACTGGCAAACCTGCTGCCAGAGTGCCGCATCCGTACTGTCAGGCATCCAGATACCGCCAGACGGTAGCTCGATCTCAGCACGCCCCAGGGTCACCAGGGTTTTCAAATCGGTAGAGAAGCCGGTCGCCGGACGGGCACGACCGAAGTCGGCGCCGATGTCGTCGTAACGACCGCCCTGAGCGATGGACTGGCCCACGCCCGGGACAAACACCGCGAACACCACACCCGTGTGGTAGTGGTAGCCGCGCAGCTCGCCCAGGTCGAAGTACAGCGGCAACTCCGGGAAACGCGTCGCCAGACGATCGGCGATCTCCAGCAAATCTTCCAGCGCCGCCAGAACCGGCGCCGGTGCATTGGCCAGACGCTCACGGGCCGCACTCAGTACTTCACGGCCGCCACACAGATCGACCAGCGCCCGCAGCATGCCGGACAGATCGGCCGGCAGGCCTTCGGTCAAGGTAATGACCTCGTCGATGGCCTTGCGTTGCAACGCATCGAACAACTGCTGCTCGACTTCACCGGACAGACCGGCGGCACGCGCCAGACCACGGTAGATGCCGACATGGCCAAGGTCCATGTGTACATCCGGCACATCGGCCAGTTGCAGCATGGCCAGCATCAGGCTGATCACTTCAACGTCGCTGCTCGGGCTGGCATCGCCGTAGAGCTCGGCACCCAACTGGATCGGGCTGCGCGAGGACGACAGTGCACGCGGCTGGGCATGCAGCACGCTGCCGGCGTAGCACAGACGGCTCGGGCCTTCGCGACGCAGGGTGTGCGCATCGATGCGCGCCACTTGCGGCGTGATGTCGGCACGGAACCCCATCTGCCGACCCGACTGCGGGTCGATGACCTTGAAGGTACGCAGATCCAGGTCCTGGCCCGCACCGGTCAGCAGGGATTCCAGGTACTCGATATGGGGAGTCACGACAAACTCGTAACCCCAGCTCTGGAACAGATCCAACACCTGACGACGCGCGACTTCAATGCGCGCCGCTTCCGGTGGCAGTACTTCTTCGATGCCATCTGGCAGCAGCCAGCGGTCTACCGTTGCCATTACGCCATTCCCCTTTGATCCGGGCGGCCAGCCTGCGGGCGAGCCTTGAGTGAAGCAGAAAATGACCGATCCGTTCAAAACGCACGCGCATGAACGACGCGGCGAAAGGCCTGTTACCGGCTTCGCCCATCACTTTCCTCGAAAAACGCTCGGGCCATTCAACCCGATGCCTGCAACAAAAAACAGCAATCAAACGTGCAGACGCAAAAAAGCCGGGAATTTCCCGGCTGCCGCATCATACACACGTTTTCCCAAAGGATCACCCCGCCCGAGGTTTTAGCCGCCGGGCGGAATGATTCAGGTCAACGTCGTATCAAGGCTTGGACTTTTCCAGGTAACGGAAGAAGTCGCTGCTTGGGTCGAGAACCATGACGTCGGATTTGTTCGCGAAGCTTTCACGGTAGGCACGCAGGCTACGGTAGAAACCGTAGAACTCCTGATCCTGGCCGTAGGCCTTGGAGTAGATCGCAGCGGCCTGGGCATCGCCATCACCGCGAATCTCTTCGGACTCACGATAGGCTTCAGCCAGCAGCACGCGGCGTTGACGATCGGCGTCGGCACGGATGCCTTCGGCCAGCTCGTTACCCTTGGCGCGGTGCTCGCGAGCTTCACGCTCACGCTCGGTGCTCATACGTTCGAACACGCTGCGGTTCACTTCTTTCGGCAGATCGATGGCCTTGACCCGGACATCGACGACTTCGATACCCAGCTCTTTTTCCGCCATCTTGTTCAGCGACGCGGTGATGTCAGCCATCAGCGCATCACGCTCACCCGACACCACTTCGTGCAGGGTGCGCTTGCCGAACTGGTCACGCAGACCGGATTCCAGACGACGGGACAGACGCTCGTCTGCGATCTGCTTGAGGCCGGAAGTCGCCGTGTAGAAGCGCTCGGCATCTTTCACGCGCCACTTGGCGTAGGCATCGACCATCACGGCTTTCTTTTCCAGGGTCAGGAAGCGCTGTGTCGGTGCATCCAGCGTCATCAGACGTGCGTCGAATTTACGCACCTGGTTAACGTAAGGCACTTTCACATGCAGGCCCGGCTGGACATCGGCCTGAACCACACGACCGAATTGCAGCAGCACCGCGCGCTCGGTCTGAGCCACGATATAGAAGCAGTTCCAGCCCACCAGCACCACGACAACGCCAACGATCAGGGCGATCAGCGATTTATTGCTCATCAGCGGGTCTCCCTTGTACGTGTCTGCGGCAGGTCAGTGACATGCGGCGCGACGTCCGTGTTGTTGCTGGCGGCAGCCGAACCGGTAACCGGTGCATTGCTGCCCGAACTGTTCTGGATCATTTTGTCCAACGGCAGGTAAAGCAGGTTGCTCTGGCCGTTCTTGTTGCCGGTCACGAGTACCTTGCTAGTGTTGCTGAAGACTTCCTGCATGGTGTCCAGGTACAGACGCTGGCGGGTGACTTCAGGGGCCTTGCGATACTCGGCGACCAGTTTGGTAAAGCGATCCGCCTCACCCTTGGCGCGCGAAACCGTTTCGTCGCGGTAACCGTTGGCATCCTCGAGGATACGCTGGGCCTGACCACGGGCTTCCGGCACGACGCCGTTGGCGTAGGTTTCCGCCTGGTTGCGCGAACGCTGCTCGTCTTCACGGGCGCGGATCACGTCGTCGAAGGCTTCCTGCACTTCACGCGGTGCCGCTGCGCTCTGTACGTTGACCTGGGTGACGGTGATACCGGTGCGATAGGTATCGAGGAAACGTTGCAGACGCTCCTTGATTTCGCTGGCCATCAATTCACGACCTTCGGTCAGCACCTGATCCATGGCGGTCGAACCCACCACGTGGCGCAAGGCGCTGTCGGTCGCATGCTGCAGACTGATTTCCGGCTGATCGACGTTCAGCACGAAGTCCTGCAGGTTGCTGATCTTGTACTGCACGGTCAGCGGCACTTCGACGATGTTCTCGTCTTCAGTCAGCATCTGGCCCTGCTTGGTGTAGGCACGCTCACGCGTGACGTTTTCCATGTACTTCTTGTCGATCGGCGGGAAGTAGATGTTCAGGCCGGGGCCGACGGTCTCGTAGTACTTGCCGAAGCGCAGCACCACGGCTTGCTCCTGCTCGTCGACCACATAGACCGCGCTGTACAGCCAGACAGCCGCCAGCACCACGAGGCCGATGCCGAGCAGACCGCCGAAGCCGCCACCACTCCTGCCCGAACCACCGCCGTCATCACCACCGCGTTTCTTACCACCACCGAACAACCCGTTCAGGCTTTCCTGCAGCTTTCGGAAGGCCTCGTCGAGATCCGGTGGCCCCTTGCGGTCGCCGTTATTGCGGCGCTTGCCACCCCAAGGATCCTGATTATTCGAGTTGCCACCCGGCTCATTCCAAGCCATAGCGCTCTCCATCTGATAAAGCAAAGACGCACCCACGGCGCGCCGACCAATGCTACAGAATGCCTGCCGTTGCGGCACAACCGCTTTGCCAGGCTTTTATTGCAAAGTGTGTTGCTCGATGAATTCCATCGGCTGCAATCCTTCGCGGCTTACCAGTCGATTCAACTCGACCCGGGGCAAACGAACGGCCAGCAGGCAGATGCCTTCTTCGTCATGCTCTTCTTTCTGTACCGCACCGAGTTCGAAGAACTGCGCACGCAGTCGAGCGAACCGTTGCGGCAAGCGCAATGTCCCCACAAACAAATCACTGCCCAGCAACTCGGCAATGGCTTGCTCAAGCAATTCCAGCCCCGTGCCATCGCGCGCCGACAGCCAGACCCGCTGCGGTTTGCCATCGGCATCACGCTGGATCTGTGGCTCAACGCCTTCAAGCAAATCGAGTTTGTTGTATACCTCGAGGATCGGCAAGTCCTGGGCTCCGATCTCGCCCAGTACCACCATCACCTGCTCGATCTGCAACATGCGATCCGGTTCGGCCGCATCGATCACGTGCAACAGCAGGTCGGAATTGCTCGACTCTTCGAGCGTAGACCGAAATGCCTCGACCAGCTTGTGCGGCAAGTGCCGAATGAACCCTACCGTGTCAGCCAGAACGATCGGCCCCAGGTCGTCCAGTTCCAGACGGCGCAGGGTCGGGTCGAGCGTGGCGAACAACTGGTCGGCCGCGTATACCTCGGACTTGGTCACGTTATTGAACAGCGTGGATTTGCCGGCGTTGGTGTAGCCCACCAGAGAAACGGTAGGGATATCCGCACGGGAACGGCCGCGACGCGATTGCTCGCGCTGGCTGCGCACTTTTTCCAGACGACCCTTGATCTGACGCAGACGAACCCGCAGCAGACGCCGGTCGGTTTCGAGCTGGGTTTCACCCGGGCCACGCATGCCGATACCGCCACCCTGACGCTCAAGGTGAGTCCAGCCGCGAACCAGGCGGGTGCTCATGTGATCAAGCTGGGCCAGTTCTACCTGGAGCTTGCCTTCATGGGTACGGGCGCGCTGAGCGAAGATATCGAGAATCAGGCCGGTACGGTCGATCACGCGACACTCGAAAACACGTTCGAGGTTACGTTCCTGACTGGGCGTGAGGATGTGATTGAAAATCACCAGATCGGCCTTTTCGGCATGGACCAGGTCGCGTAACTCCTCGACCTTGCCGCTGCCAATCAGGAATTTGGCGGTTGGCCGATGACGCGGTACGTTAAAAAACGCAACGGTCTCGGCGCCCGCCGAATTAGCCAATTCCTGAAACTCCTGCGGATCTTCGCGCGCCTCAGGGTCCTGACCTTCCAAGTGAACGAGGATGACTCGCTCACCACCACCGTGGCGCTCAAAGAACAAAGGAGACTCCTATCAGGCGTTACCTGGCTCAGCGTCACCTGCATCGGATTCGGTTGCGCTAGGCAGACGAATTGGACGTACTGGCACGACTGTCGAGATAGCGTGTTTGTAAACCATCTGGCTGACGGTGTTTTTCAGCAGGATAACGAACTGGTCGAACGACTCGATCGTGCCTTGCAGTTTGATACCGTTGACCAGGTAGATGGAAACCCCAACTTTCTCTTTACGTAAAGTATTCAAGTAAGGGTCTTGTAGCGAATGCCCTTTTGACATGTGCCGCACTCCTTTAAGGATTCAATAATAAAAATAGGTAATTCAGATGGCTTTGGCCGCCACACCCCCAAGGATAGACGGCAATTGCAAGGACTCAGCTCAATATGGAGATGGTCCCAAGGTATTTCAAGGCGCGTGGCAGATTGTCGCAATCAAGACTGTCCAGCCAGTGCAGTTCTTCCCAGCTGCGCAGCCAGGTGAACTGGCGCTTGGCCAATTGACGCGTGGCAATGATGCCGCGTTCCTGCATTTCAGCTAACGACAGCTTGCCATCCAGGTAGTCCCAGACTTGGCGGTAGCCTACCGCACGTATAGACGGCAACCCGGAATGCAGGTCACTTCTTTTACGCAGGGCTACGACCTCGTCGATGAACCCCTGTTCCAGCATATTTGTGAATCTTTGTTTAATGCGCTCATGCAGTACCTGGCGATTTGCCGGAGCAATGGCCAAGTTCGCGACAGTATAGGGCAATTGTTGCCGTCCCGAAGCGGCTGCTTCAGTACTTTGCGCAGATTGTTGCTGACGCAGGGCAGTCATGCTCTGACCGCTGACCCGATAAACCTCCAGCGCCCGACTCAGGCGCTGCGGATCGTTCGGATGAATGCGTGCCGCCGATACCGGATCGATGCTCGCCAGTTGATCATGCAAGGCTTGCCAGCCAAGGCGTGCAGCCTCTTCCTCGATCTGCGCACGGACTTCGGGATCCGCCGCCGGCATGTCCGCCAGGCCATCAACCAACGCCTTGTAATAGAGCATGGTGCCGCCGACCAGCAGCGGAATTTTCCCGCGTGCGGTGATTTCAGCCATGGCTTGCAGGGCATCGCGGCGGAAATCCGCAGCCGAATAGGCCTCGGCCGGATCAAGAATGTCGATCAACCGGTGCGGAAACTCGGCCAGCAGTTCTTTCGATGGCTTGGCGGTGCCGATGTCCATGCCGCGATAGACCAGCGCCGAGTCGACGCTGATCAGCTCGCACGGCAGCACCTTGGTCAGCTCGATGGCCAGGTCGGTCTTGCCCGCAGCGGTCGGGCCCATCAGGAAAATCGCTGGAGGAAGCTGGCTCATCAACGACCGCGCAGGAACAGTTTGTCCAGATCGTCCAGGCCCAGCTGGGTCCAGGTCGGTCGGCCATGGTTGCATTGTCCACTGCGCTCGGTGTTTTCCATGTCGCGCAGCAGGCCGTTCATTTCCGGCAGGGCCAAGCGCCGGTTGGCGCGGATCGCGCCGTGGCAGGCCATGGTCCCGAGCAGTTCGTTCAGGTGTGCCTGAATCCGGTCGCTGGTGCCGTATTCCATCAGGTCCGACAGCACGTCACCCACCAGCCGATTGGCCTCCGCCTGCTTGAGCAGCGCCGGAATCTGGCGGATCGCCAATGTTTCCGGGCCCAGACGCTGCAGCTCGAAACCCAGACGCTGGAACCATGCGGCGTGTTCTTCGGCGCAATCGGCTTCACGCTGACTGACCGCCAGCGACTCCGGCACCAGCAGCGGCTGGCCGCTGAGGCCTTCGCTGGCCATGGCGATTTTCAGGCGTTCGTACATGATCCGCTCGTGCGCGGCATGCATGTCCACCAGCACCAAACCCTGAGCATTCTCGGAGAGAATGTAGATGCCCTTGAGCTGCGCCAGCGCGTAACCGAGCGGCGGAATGTCTTCCTGGCCGGCTGGCAGCGCGTTGGTATTCGCTTCCGGTAACGGTGCGAAGAACTCGCGGTAAGCAGCTTGTGCCTCGGCGGCCGGCACAGCCGACTGCGGACGCGGCGTGTACTGATACTGATAAGCGCCACCAGCGCTGGCGCCCGACGAAGTATTGAACGCCGGTTGCGCCTGCGGCTGTTCCAGCAGCGCGTTGGCCGCCAGACGCATTTCGCCCTGCGGGCCGAACTCGCCGGCCTCGATGCCGCTTGGACGCACCACAGCGGTGGTGACAGAGCCGGCTAGCTGATCTTCCGGACGCACATCACCCAAGGCGCGGTGCAACGTGCCATAAAGGAAGTCATGCACCATGCGCCCGTCACGGAAGCGCACTTCGTGCTTGGTCGGGTGCACGTTGACGTCCACCGCCGCCGGATCGACTTCGAAAAACAGCGCGAAGGTCGGATGACGACCGTTGAACAGCACATCGCGATAAGCCTGACGCACCGCGTGGGCCACCAGCTTGTCGCGCACCGCACGACCGTTTACGAAGAAATACTGCAAGTCCGCCTGGCTGCGGTTGAAGGTCGGCAACCCGACCCAGCCCCACAGATGCAGGCCATTGCGCTCGATCTCGATCGGCAGCGCCTGCTCGAGGAACCCCGAACCACAGATCGCCGCCACACGCCGGGCGCGGGCTGCATCATCGTGGGCCTCGTGCAGGCTGAGGATGGTCTTGCCGTTGTGGCGCAGATGGAAGGCCACGTCGAAACGCGCCAGCGCCAGACGCTTGATCACTTCTTGCAGGTGATCGAATTCGGTTTTTTCGGTCTTGAGAAACTTGCGCCGCGCCGGCGTATTGAAAAACAGGTCGCGCACTTCCACCGAGGTACCGACCGGATGCGCCGCCGGCTGCACCCGAGGCGCCATGTCGCGACCTTCGGTTTCGACCTGCCAGGCCTGATCAGCATCGCGGGTGCGCGAGGTCAGGGTCAGGCGCGCCACGGAGCTGATCGACGCCAGTGCCTCACCACGGAAGCCCAGGCTCATCACCTGCTCCAGATCTTCGAGATTGCGAATCTTGCTGGTGGCGTGACGGGCCAGCGCCAGCGGCAGGTCGTCGGCGGAAATGCCGCTGCCATCGTCACGCACCCGCAGCAGCTTGACGCCGCCCTGCTCGACATCGACATCGATGCGCTTGGCACCGGAGTCGAGACTGTTTTCCAGCAACTCCTTGATCACCGAAGCCGGGCGCTCGACCACCTCGCCGGCGGCGATCTGGTTCGCCAGCCGCGGGCTGAGCAGTTCGATGCGTGCGGCGTTCAACACCTGATTCATTCTTTGGACGCCAGTTCGGTGCCGGGAATGGTCAGGTGCTGGCCGATCTTCAGCTCATCGCTACTTAGATTGTTGGCACTGCGCAGCGTCGCGGGGGACACCTGATAACGCACGGCGATCATCGCCAGCGTCTCGCCCGGGCTCACGCGGTGATCGCGCGGGCCTTGGGCGATCTTGCCGGAGTCACGCAGCCAGGCAATGTAGGTGCCCGGTGGCGGATTCTGCTGGAAGAACTGGCGCACGCCGCTGCTGATCGAACGCGCCAGCGCCTGCTGGTGGCTTGAAGCCGATAGTTTGTTCGCCTCGTTGGCGTTGGAGATGAAGCCGGTTTCGACGAGGATCGACGGGATGTCCGGCGACTTCAACACCATGAACCCGGCCTGCTCCACGCGCTGCTTGTGCAACGGAGTCACGCGACCGATGTTGGTCAGGACTTTCTGGCCGACGTTGAGGCTGGAAGTCAGCGATGCGGTCATCGACAAGTCAAGCAGTACGCCGGCGAGCATGCGGTCCTTGTCGTCGAGGCTGACGTTGCCGGCACCACCGATCAGGTCGGAACGGTTTTCGCTGTCGGCCAGCCAACGGGCGGTCTCGGATGTCGCGCCGCGATCAGACAGGGCAAACACCGAGGCACCGAAGGCTGCCGCAGACGGCGCAGCGTCGGCGTGGATCGAAACGAACAGGTCGGCGCCCTTCTTGCGGGCAATTTCGGTACGGCCGCGCAACGGGATGAAGTAGTCGCCGGTACGGGTCAGTTCGGCGCGGAAACCTTTCATGCCGTTGACCTGACGCTGCAGCTCGCGGGCGATCTGCAGCACCACGTCTTTCTCACGCTGGCCGCGCGAGCCGGACGCACCCGGGTCTTCGCCGCCGTGACCGGCGTCGATCACCACAATGATGTCGCGCTTGCCGGCCGGGGCCGGTGGCAACTTGATCGCCGGTTCCGACGGTGTCACCGGCACTGCCGGCACGGTGGCAACCGATGGCGTTGGCGCAGGTGGCGGCGCGGCATCGGCCGGGTTGTCGAACAGGTCGACCACCAGACGGTTGCCATATTGCGCGTTCGGCGCCAGCGAGAAACTTTTCGGGGTGACGGCTTTTTTCAGGTCGATGACCACCCGCAGATCGGTCGGCGTGCGCTGGGCCGAGCGCATCGCGGTGATCGGCGTGTTGGCGGTCGAGACCTTTAACGGCGCCCCCAGGGTGGCGCCATTGATGTCGATCACCAGCCGATCCGGTGCGGTCAGGGTGAAGACGCTGTGCTGCACCGGACCGCTCAGGTCGAAGACCAGTCGCGTGTTGTCCGGCGCCCGCCACAGGCGCACGCTGTTGACCTTTGTCTCGGCCACAGCGTTGACGGTTACTGCCATCAACATCAGTCCAACGGCAGCCACCAACGCGCGAAAGCGCATACCTAACCCCATCATTTAATTGGATTCCAATGCCAAAGCGGCACACCAGGCCTCGCCACGCGAGCCCTGGGATAAAATTTTCAGCGAACGCCCGCTGTCTTGCGGGCTAATGGTAATGGTCAGGTCAGGCTTTGGCAAAAAGCCTGCACCTTTATCGGGCCACTCGATCAGGCACAGTGCGTCGTCTTCGAAATAGTCGCGGATGCCGAGAAACTCCAGCTCCTCCGGATCGACCAGGCGATACAGGTCGAAGTGGAAGGCACGCACGTCGCCGATCTCGTAGGGTTCGACCAGGGTGAAGGTCGGACTTTTTACCGCGCCGACATGCCCCAGCCCACGAATGATGCCCCGCGACAGGGTGGTTTTGCCCATGCCCAGATTGCCTTCCAGGAAAATCAGGCCGTGGCCCTGGGTAATGCGGGCGATCCGTGCGCCAAAGTCGCTCATGGCCTGTTCATCGGCCAGGTACAGGGTTACTTCAGACACGGTGCATGCTCCTCCAACAACTGACGAATGACTGGAATCAGATCACTGGCCGCCAGTCCACGGCCGAATTTACCTTGTTGCGCGCCGGCATTGGCGTGCAGCCAGACGGCCAGGCAGGCGGCATCGAAGCCGTTCATGCCTTGGGCCAACAACGCGCCAGTCAAGCCGGCGAGTACGTCGCCCAGGCCGGCGGTGGCCATGGCCGGATGGCCTTGATGACACAGCGCCAGACGCCCATCGGGGTGGGCGATCAGGCTGCCGGCGCCTTTGAGCACGACGACGGCCGAGTATTTTTTGCTCAACGCCCGCGCGGCGGCCGGGCGATCTGCCTGCACCTCAGCGGTACTCACGCCCAGCAGGCGTGCCGCCTCGCCCGGATGCGGGGTGATCACGCATTCCTTGGGCAGACTGACAAATCCGCTCGCCAGCAGATTCAATGCGTCGGCGTCCCAAACCTGTGGCAGCGGCGCATTGGCAGCAGCGGATAACAGCGCCCGCCCCCAACTCGCCTGCCCGAGTCCCGGACCAACCACCAGCACCGAAACCTTTTCCAGCAGCCCCATCAACTGATTGGCCGACGACGTGCCGAGCACCATGACTTCCGGGATTCGCGTCAGCGCTGCCGGGACATGTTCCGAACGGGTTGCCAGCGACACCATTCCGGCGCCGCTGCGCAAGGCCGTTTCGCTACTGAGCAGAATCGCCCCGCCAAAACCCTGATCGCCGCCGATCAGCAGCAAGTGCCCGAAGCGCCCTTTGTGTGCAGCGGGCGCACGCGGGGCCAATCGTGGAAGATTAGCCGCCGAGAGACGCAGAGCGCTGACAGGAATGTCACGGTAAATGTCGGCGGCGGCTTGCAGATCGTTAAACACCAACGCCCCGACCTGATCCGCCGCATCCCCGGTGAACAGGCCGAGCTTCAAGCCGATGAAAGTCACGGTAAGGTCAGCGTGAACCGCAATGCCGAGGACATGTCCGGTATCGGCACACAGTCCGGAAGGAATATCCACCGCCACCACCGGCAGGCCACTGGCATTGATCGCCTTGATTGCAGCGGCATACGGTTCACGGACATCGCCGGCCAGCCCGGTGCCGAGCAAGGAATCGACAATCACCCCGCGCAGCTCGCTTTGCGCGGCCCAACCCTGCACGGCGACGCCATCGTTGATGGCCTGCGCATAAGCCTGTGCTGCATCGCCCTGCAAACGTTGCGGATCACCGACGGCCAGCACCCGCACCGCCCACCCGGCCCGGTGCGCCAGCGCGGCGATCAGAAAACCATCACCGGCGTTGTTGCCATGCCCGGCAAGCACAGTCATTTCGCTCGCCGACGGCCATTGCCGCACCAATGCACGCCAGGTCGCGTGCGCGGCGCGCTGCATCAATTCGAAGCCCGGCGTGCCCGCAGCGATCAGCCGCGCATCGAGTGCTCGCACCTGTGCAGCGCCATACAGCGCGTCGGGTAATTCATCTTTCGTGTGCGGCATGCGTCTTCGGGCTCCGATGTCTGGCAGAATTATACGCACCTCAGCTCCGGTTTCTCTCGCCTCATGTCCGCCATCACCACAGATCTGCCCGCCCTCGCCCAATCGATCAAGGATTGGGGCCGCGAGCTGGGCTTCCAGCAAGTCGGCATCAGCGGTCTGGACCTGGCCGAGCATGAGCAGCACCTGGAGCGCTGGCTCGCCGCCGGCTACCACGGCGAAATGGATTACATGGGCGCCCACGGCAGTAAACGCTCGCATCCGGAGCAACTGGTTCCGGGTACGTTACGCGTGGTTTCGCTGCGCATGGACTACCTGCCCGGCGACACGCAAATGGCGCAAATGCTCGCGCAACCGGAGAAAGCCTACGTTTCGCGTTATGCCTTGGGCCGCGATTACCACAAATTGATCCGTAAACGTGTGCAGCAATTGGCTGACAGGATTCAGTCGGAGATCGGCCCGTTCGGTTTTCGCGCCTTCGTCGACAGCGCCCCGGTGCTGGAAAAAGCCATCGCCGAGCAGGCCGGGCTGGGCTGGATCGGCAAAAACACTTTGGTACTGAACCGAAAGGCCGGCAGTTATTTCTTCTTGAGCGAACTGTTTGTCGATCTGCCGCTGCCGGTGGACGAACCGCACAGCAGCGAACATTGCGGGCGCTGCACCGCGTGCCTGGACATCTGCCCGACCAACGCCTTCGTCGGCCCCTATGTGCTGGACGCCCGGCGCTGCATCTCCTACCTGACCATCGAACTGAAAAACGCCATCCCCGAAGACCTGCGCCCGCTGATCGGCAACCGCGTGTTCGGCTGCGACGACTGCCAGATCGTCTGCCCGTGGAACCGCTTCGCCAAGCCATCCGGGGAAAGCGATTTCAAGCCCCGGCACAACCTGGACAACGCCGAACTGGCGGAACTGTTCATGTGGGACGAGGATAAATTTCTCAGCAGCACCGAAGGCTCGCCGCTGCGCCGCGCCGGTTACGAGCGCTGGCTGCGCAATCTGGCGGTCGGCTTGGGCAACGCGCCGTCGAGCATTCCGGTACTGGAAGCCTTGAAAGCGCGCCGTGATTACCCGTCCGATCTAGTCCGCGAACACGTCGAGTGGGCGCTGAAACAACACGGTCAATTGTAGGAGCTGCCGCAGGCTGCGATCCTTTGATATTGTCTTTTAAATATCAAAGTCAAAAGATCGCAGCCTGCGGCAGCTCCTACAGGGGAATGCATTAATGCTCGTCGTTGTAGACGAACTTGGGCATTTCCCAGTGGAAACGGATGGCCAGCAACCGCAACAGAAAACCGCCGAACAAGGTAATCAGAATCGCCTGTTCGCTCGGCACATTCAGGTACAGGCAGAGCATGTAGCACCACGCGGCGGCGAACGAGACGCTGGCGTACAGTTCGCGGCGGAAGATCAGCGGGATGTCGTTGCAGAAGATGTCGCGCAGGATGCCGCCGAAGACGCCGGTGATCACCCCACTGACCGAGGCCACCAGCATGCCGTGGCCCATTTCCAACGCGGTCATGCAGCCGATCAGGGTGAACGCCACCAGACCGACCGCATCGAGCACCAGAAACAATGAGCGCAGGTGACGCATCCAGCGTGCGGTGAATACAGTGAGCATCGCGGCGGCCGAAGTCAGCACCAGGTATTCCGGGTGCTTGACCCACGTCAGCGGATAATGCCCGAGTAACACATCGCGCACCGAACCGCCGCCCAATGCAGTGACGCAGGCGATCAACACCACCCCGAACCAGTCCATGCCGCGCCGCCCGGCAGACAGCGCGCCGGTCATGGCTTCAGCGGTAATGGCGATCAGATAGAGCATCAGCAACATGGCGGCGGTCCTGGCAGGAAGGCGCGCAGTCTAGCCATTTCAGCGCCGCACCAGAAGGGGGCGCGCTCCGGGATGCATTTCTGACTTGAATCTTACGGGACTCTGACGCCCTCTTCGCGAGCAAGCCCGCTCCCACAGGGGGGACGCATTCCAAATTGTGGGAGCGGGCTTGCTCGCGAAGACGTCAGGGCAGACACCCCTCAATCAGAACTTGATGAAATGCTTGCGGTAGTGCTGCAGCTCGGCGATCGACTCGCGGATGTCGTCCAGCGCCAGGTGAGTGCTGCCCTTCTTGAAGCTGTCGCGCACGTCCGGTGCCCAGCGTGCGGCCAGCTCTTTTAGCGTCGACACGTCGAGGTTGCGGTAGTGGAAGTAGCTTTCCAGTGCCTTCATGTGGGTATAAAGGAAGCGACGATCCTGGCAGATGCTGTTGCCGCAGATCGGCGACTTGCCCTTCGGTACCCATTTCTCGAGGAAAGCGATGGTTTCGGCCTCGGCCTCGGCCATACTGATACGGCTGTCACGCACGCGCTGGGTCAGGCCCGAGTTGCCGTGGGTGCGGGTGTTCCACTCGTCCATGCGGGCGAGCACTTCGTCACTGTGGTGAATGGCGATCACCGGGCCTTCGGCCAGGGTGTTCAGGTCACTGTCGGTGACGATGGTGGCCATTTCGATGATGACGTCGTTTTCCGGATCCAGACCGGTCATTTCCAGGTCGATCCAGATCAGGTTCTGCGGGTTTTGCATATTCGGGCTCCTAGGCAATGCTGCGCAGTTTAGCCTAGGCCGGTGCCCGGGCGTGCTAAACTCGCGGCCGTTTTACCTAATCGCTGCATTCTTCAGACGGAACACCCATGGCCAAACGCCAACTCAATCGTCGTCAAAACTGGCGCATCGAAAAGATTCAGGGCGAGCGCGCCGCCCGCGCCGCCAAACGCGAGTCCTCGGCGGTCGAAGCCCTCGAGGGCGGCGATCTCGGCCCCGAGCAACACGGCCTGGTGATCGCCCACTTCGGTGTGCAGGTCGAAGTCGAGGCCGTGGACGGCGAACAGGCCGGCCAGGTTTTCCGTTGCCACCTGCGCGCCAACCTGCCGGCGCTGGTAACCGGTGATCGGGTGGTCTGGCGCGCCGGCAACCAGGGCATCGGGGTGATCGTCGCGCAACTGCCGCGCAGCACCGAACTCTGCCGCCCCGACAGCCGTGGCCAGCTCAAGCCGGTCGCCGCGAACGTCGACATGATCGTCATCGTCTTCGCACCGCTGCCCGAGCCGCATGCCAACCTGATCGACCGCTACCTGGTCGCTGCCGAACACGCCGGCATCCGCCCGTTGCTGTTGCTGAACAAGTTCGACCTGATCGACGAGCAGAACGCCCCGGCGCTCAATGCCCTGCTGGCGGTGTACCGCACGCTGGGTTATCCGGTGCTGGAAGTCTCGGCGCATCACGGCAATGGCATGGAACAGTTGCAGAAGCAGCTCGACGGGCGCATCAGCGTGTTCGTCGGCCAGTCCGGCGTCGGCAAGTCGTCGCTGGTCAACAGCCTGCTGCCGGAAGTCGAAACCCGTGTCGGCCCGTTGTCGGAGCTGTCCGGTCAGGGCACGCACACCACGACCACCGCACGCCTGTTCCACTTCCCGGGCGGCGGCGAGTTAATCGACTCCCCGGGTATCCGTGAGTTCGGTCTGGGCCACGTCAGCCGCGCCGACGTCGAAGCCGGTTTCATCGAGTTCAATGACCTGCTCGGCACCTGCCGCTTCCGCGACTGCAAACACGATCGCGAACCGGGTTGCGCACTGCTCAAGGCCCTGGAAGACGGCCGCGTGCAGCAGCAGCGGATGAACAGCTACCGCTCGATCATCGCCAGCCTGCCGGAAAACGGCTACTAAACAGCTGCACCGGCAGCCCCTCGTCCGAGGGCTGCCGGATGTGGGACCGCGCCTGACAAATCCTCGATTCCGTTAAACGTCAGACTCTTCTGACAGACTCGTTCGCACCTGTTTGCAGGACATTTCTCTTTCACCGCCCAGCCCTTGTAGGCTCGCGTCAGATGCCTAGATTGGGGTCCTCCTTCGCACCTTCGCGACCTTCGAGGAACCCCATGCAGACCTATCACCTGTTCATCAGCCATTCGTGGAACTACGCCCACGCTCACGACAATCTGGTACGCCTGCTCGGCGCCAGACCGGATTTCAGTTTCAAGAATTTTTCCGTGCCGCCGCACAACCCGATCATGGGCGCGCAGACCGACAAGCAACTCGAAGAAGCCATCGAAAACAAGATTCGCCCGTGCTCGGCGGTGCTGATCATGGCCGGGATGTATTCGACTTACAGCAAGTGGATCAACAAGGAAATCGAGATCGCCAAGCGCATGGGCAAAGTGATCATCGCGATCAAGCCGTTCGGCGCCGAGCGTATTTCCAGCGTCGTGCGTGAGGCGGCGCACGCCGAGTGCGCGTGGAACACCAACAGCATCATTGGTGCGATCCGTCAGCACACGGCGGTGTAACCATGCGCAAGGGACTGTTTATCGGCATCAACCACTACGACCACGTCTCGCCCTTGAGCGGCTGTAACAACGACGCCATGGCCATGGCGTCGGTGCTGGAGCGTCATGCCAACGGGCGACCGAACTTCAGCAGCAAAGTGCTGACTTCAGCCGAAGAAAAACTCACGCTCAGCCACATGAAACAGCAGATCCAGAGCCTGTTCTCAGGCGATTGTGACGTGGCACTGCTGTACTTCGCCGGCCATGGTCAGTTTGACACCAGCATCGACGAAGGACTCCTGATTCCCCAGGACTATCAGCCTGGCGGAGACGGGATCCGCATCAGCGACATTCTGGAGTGGGCGGACAAGGCCCCGCACATCAAGAACAAAATCATCATTCTCGATTGCTGCCAGGCCGGCGCAGCAGGCGCCATGCGCAATCTGCGTGGCGGCAGCAGTGTGATCGGCGAAGGCGTGACCATTCTCACGGCCTGCAAAAAAGAACAGTACGCCCTGGAAAGTCGCGGTCATGGCGTCTTCACGGATCTGTTGCTGCAAGCGCTGCACGGTGGCGCTGCCAACGTACTCGGCAAGGTCACCCCCGGTAGCGTTTACTCGTTTGTCGACAATGCGCTGGGCGCCTGGGAACAGCGTCCGGTATTCAAGACCAATGTCTCGCAGTTCGTACCGCTACGCGAGGTCGCGCCGCTGATTGCCGAGGAAACCCTGCGCAAACTCAAGGACTGGTTCCCGGAGCCGAGCTTCGTTTTCAGACTCGATCCCAGCTACGAGCCCACCGAAGCACTGTTCGACCCCGAGCACGGCGACATTTTCAAGCAACTGCAAATGTGCAACCGCCACAGCCTGATCGAACCGGTGGATGCCGAGCACATGTACTACGCCGCGCTCCACTCCACGGGCTGCCGCCTCACGGCGCTCGGCGCCTATTACCGTGAACTCGCCCTCAAAGGACACTTCTGATGCCCGTATTCATCAGCTACCGCCACATGGATCGCCCGCAGGCCATGGCGATCAATGCGCAATTGATGCAGGCCAATATCAAAACCTACCTCGACGTGCTCGACCCAGAATCGCAGACCACCGATGACATCACCGGCGTGATCACCCGCAACATCACCGAATGCACACACCTGCTCGCGGTGGTTTCAGAGAAAACCGCTCTGTCGTGGTGGGTACCGTTCGAAATCGGCGAAGCGACGATCAGCAACCGCCGGATCTGCTCGTTCCGCACCGGGCCGGCAAAGCTGCCGGAGTATCTGGACAAGTGGCCGAAGCTGAGCACGGCCAGTGATCTGAATTTCTTCATCGATGCCTATCGTGAAGAAGTATCGAGCAAGCGCTCGATGACGCTGGATTCGAGCAACGAATCCTTCAGCGGCACCTATAAGCGCAACGCCGATCTTTTCCATGAACAACTGAAGAACCGGATTCGGCGCGGTTTCTGAGACCAATCGACAGCCACAAAAAAGCCGACATCACTGTCGGCTTTTTTGTCGGTCACTGCTTCGGCGCAGGGGCCGGCGCAGCAGTTGGTGGAGCTGTTGGCGCTGGCGCCGGAGTCCCCGGCGCGGCCGGTTTCGGTGCGGCGTCGTCGAACAGGTTCAGGCGTTCGCGCAACTCGTGCGCCGGCACCGGTTGCTGATCCGCCGGCAGCGCGTTCGGATCGACCGGCGTCGCCGGAGCGGCGCCGTTCTGACCTTCGGCGGCTGGCTTGGCCGCGTCGGCACCTTGCGAACCTTCGATGGCGGCCTGGGCCTTTTTGGTCAGAACCACAATGTCGATGCGGCGGTTGACCGGGTTGAACGGGTTTTCCTTGTCGAACAACGCCGACGAGGCATAACCGACCACCCGCGCCACCTGCGAATCCGGATAGCTGCCTGCCACCAGCGCACGCCGCGCGGCGTTGGCACGGTTGGCCGAGAGTTCCCAGTTGCCGAAATCGCCGGTGCCGGTGTACGGCTTGGCGTCGGTGTGGCCGCTGATGCTGATCTTGTTCGGTACCGCTTTGATGGTGTCGGCCATGGCCAGCAGGATGTCTTCGAAGTACGGCTTCAGACGCGCGGAGCCCGAGTCGAACATCGGCCGGTTTTCCGCGTCCATGATCTGAATGCGCAAGCCGTTCGGGGTGATCTCGAACAGGATCTGATCCTTGAACTTCTGCAGCTGCGGGTTCTCGTCGACCTTGTTCTGCAGTTCTTGCAGCAACAGCTCCAGGCGCTCTTTCTCGACCTGCTCGGCCATGCCTTCGACCTGTTCGGTGTCGACCGTGACCTTGTCCGGTTGCGGCTGCGACTTCACCTCAGGGTTGAGGGTGTTTTCCGGCGCCAGGGTCGGCGTGCCGCCCAGATCAATGATGTACGGCGTGCCACTTTCGGAGAAGCCGACCGGGTCCTTGAAGTAACCGGCGATGGCGATCTTTTGCTCAGGCGTTGCGGTGGACAGCAGCCACAACACCAGGAAGAACGCCATCATCGCCGTGGCGAAGTCGGCGAAGGCGATTTTCCACGCCCCGCCGTGGTGCCCACCGGCTATGCGCTTGACGCGCTTGATGATTATCGGCTGATTATTTTCCATGGCTTAGCGACCGCGAACGGCTTGTTCCAGCTCGGCAAAGCTTGGACGGTGCGCCGGGTACAGAACCTTGCGCCCGAACTCCACGGCCAGCGATGGCGGCATGCCGGAAGCCGACGCCACCAGCGAGGCCTTGATGGCTTCGTAGACGTTCAGTTCTTCCTTGGCATCGTGCGCCAGGGAATGCGCCAACGGCCCGAAGAAGCCGTAGGCCGCGAGAATACCGAAGAAGGTACCGACCAGTGCCGCACCCACGTGCAGACCGATGGACTTCTGATCGCCTTCACCCAGGGACGCCATGGTCACCACGATACCCAGTACCGCCGCAACGATACCGAAACCGGGCATGGCGTCGGCGATGCCGTTCACCGCATGGGACGGGTGCTCGAGATCTTCCTTTAGGCTGTAGAGTTCCATGTCGAACAGACCTTCCAGCTCATGCGGAGCCATGTTGCCGGAGGACATGATGCGCAGGTAGTCGCAGATGAACGCGGTCATGCGTTCGTCTTTGAGCACGGCCGGGTACTTGGCGAAGATCGGGCTCGCGGCAGCGTCTTCGATGTCGCCTTCGATGGCCATCATGCCTTCGCGGCGGCTCTTGTTGAGGATCTCGTAGATCAGGCCGAGCACTTCCAGATAGAACGTGTGGCTGAAGCGCGAACTGAACATGCTCAGGGATTTCTTGAGCACGTGCATCGTCATGTAACCGGGGTTGGCCTGGAGGAATGCACCGAGGGCCGCACCACCGATGATCATCACCTCGAAGGGCTGGATCAGGGCGGCAATTTTGCCGTGGGAGAGCACGTATCCGCCGAGCACGCTCGCGAATACGACGATGATGCCGATAATTTTAGCCATAGGTAGAAAGTACTTATTTAAGTCGGGTTCAAGGTCATATTCGGAAGTTAAAAAATCTCTTCTTCTACTTATCGGCAAAACTGCGCCAGACTATAGCCAGTTCAGGCGAAAAGCCAATTTAGCCCATGCCGGGCGCGTCTACAGTCAGTGAAGATCTCGTCCAGACATGGCTAATGAAACGAACGTCCCACACGCAAAACCGACCACGCTCGAGGGCTGGGTCAAACTGCTCGATGGCGTGCGCCTACCCGTGCCGCAAGAGGCGCACGACAAGGTTTGCCGGGCGATCCGCGACAACCGCAGCTCGCTGCGCGATATCGCCGACCTGATGCAGGACAGCCCGGCGCTGGCCTTGAGCATCATCCGTGAGGCAAATCGTCACACCCACGGCACCATGGCCGCTCCGGCGGAAAATCTCGAGGTGGCGATCAACCGTCTTGGCCTGGCGCGTACCGAAGAATTGCTCGCGCGTCTGCCCGTCGAACCGCAGATGCAGATCCCCAAGGCCCTGCGCCAACTGCAAATGATCAGCCAGCACGCGACGCAACAGGCCAACGGTTTTTTTGCCAGTCGCCTGGCGCGCCTGTGGCAGGACATTCACTGGGGCAGCCTGTTGTTTCTCTCGCCGTTATGGCCGCTGGCGCTGACGTTTCCCGAATTGCTCGAAGAGTGGGAGCTGCGGGTTATCCACAAGGGCGAATCGGCGCGCACGGTCGAGAAGCAATTGTTTGGCGTGCGCCTGTTGAAGATCGCCGAGGCGCTGGTGCAAGTCTGGCACCTGCCGATCTGGGTGCAGCAGGGCTATAAACTGCTGCTCAGCGAACAGCGCGAACTGGTGAAAGTTCTGCGCATCGCCCGCGACAGCGAACATCCGTTGCGCCAGCAGAATCGCCTCGACGACGATCCGACCCTGCGCCGCTGGCTCAACCAGCCGGCCAACACCGTGTTGCTGGCCAACGGCCTGGCGCTGTCGGCACAACAGGCCTGGGACAGTCCGCACAGCGAGCGCTGGCAGTACCTGACCAGCCTTTATCTGCAAATCTCGATGGACGAAGTGCAGCAGCAGTTGCACCAGCAAGCCGCCAACAGTGCGCGCCAGCATGCCATGCCCGATCTGTGGCACCCGGCCGTTTCATTATTATGGCCATGGGGCACCCATCGCTTGCCGGCCGGGATGCTGCCGGCGGCGGCGCCGAATGCCGAGGATCTGACTCAATGGCGCCGGCAATGCGCCGAACTGCTGGCCGAGCCGAGCCGCTTCACCAATGCCATGAGCCTGACCGTCGCCGCCCGTGATGCGCTGGTCGCCAGCGGCATGCGCCGGGTGATGATTCTGATGGCCGACCGCACGCAATCGAATCTGCGGGTGAACCAGACCTTCGGTTTGCCGAAGGAAGCCGCCGCGCTGAATTTTGTCGTCAGTCAGAGCAAAGTCTTGCAGCGCCTGCTCGCCCAACAGGCACAGGTGCGGATCAACCCCGAGAACAACGCACAATTTTCCGCATTGTTGCCGCCGGGCCTGCGTGCGCTGTTCCGTGGCGAGCATCTGTTCCTGCGTTCGCTGGTCAATAACGGCCGGGTGATCATGATCGTCGTCGCCGACCAGGGCGGTGGGCCGTTCGCCGACATCAGCGTGCAGGCTTTCGGCAAAACCGCGCAGTGCATCGAAAAGGCCCTGCACAGCTTTAGCAGCCGTGGTCGATGAGGCTGCGCTACAATCCCCCCCTTTGTGCTCTGGAGACCTCACATGTCTGACTTCTCTGGCTTGCCGCTCGTCATCGAACCGAGCGACCTGCTCCCTCGGCTGGATGCCAGCGAACTGATTCTGGTGGACCTGACCAGTGCCGCCCGCTATACCGAGGGCCATCTGCCCGGCGCACGTTTTGTCGACCCCAAGCGCACCCAGCTCGGCCAGCCGCCGGCGCCGGGGCTGCTGCCGGCCAAAGCCGATCTGGAAGCGTTGTTCGGTGAGTTGGGCTATCGTCCAGACGCGGTCTACGTGGCCTATGACGACGAGGGCGGTGGCTGGGCCGGGCGTTTCATCTGGCTGCTCGACGTGATCGGTCACGACAAATACCACTACCTCGACGGCGGTCTGCCGGCGTGGCTGGAAGCGGGCATGCCGATGTCGATCCAGGTTCCGCCTGCGGTGGGTGGGCCGGTGGCGCTGACCCTGCATGACGAGCCGACGGCAACCCGCGAATACCTGCAAAGCCGTCTCGGCGCCGCCGATCTGGCGATCTGGGACGCACGCGGGCCGCTGGAATATTCCGGTGAGAAAGTGCTGGCCGCCAAGGGTGGACACATCCCCGGCGCGGTGAACTTCGAGTGGACCGCCGGCATGGACAAGGCGCGTCAGCTGCGGATTCGCACGGACATGCCGCAGATCCTCGAAGACCTCGGGATCACCAAGGACAAAGAAATCATTACCCACTGCCAGACCCATCACCGGTCGGGCTTCACTTATCTGGTGGCCAAGTCCCTCGGTTATCCGCGGGTCAAGGGCTACGCCGGTTCCTGGGGCGAATGGGGCAACCACCCTGATACGCCTGTCGAGATTCAAGGTTCTAAGGACAACTAATGAAAGAGCGTCTGTTTATCCTCAGCCAGTACCTGCTGCCTCATCACCTGCTGTCGCGCCTGGCCGGCTGCGTCGCCGAGTGCCGCGTGCGCTGGTTCAAGAATGCCTTCACCCAGTGGTTCGCCAAGCGTTATCAGGTGGACATGTCGCAAGCGCTGGTCGAAGACCTGACCGCCTACGAGCACTTCAACGCCTTCTTCACCCGAGCCCTGAAAGACGGCGCGCGGCCACTGGACCAGACTCCGGGCGCGATCCTCAGCCCGGCCGACGGTGCGGTCAGCCAGCTCGGCCCGATCGAACACGGTCGGGTGTTCCAGGCCAAGGGCCACAGCTTCAGCGTGCTGGAACTGCTGGGGGGTGACACGGCGAATGCCGCGCCGTTCATGGGCGGCGACTTCGCCACCATTTACCTGTCGCCGAAGGATTATCACCGCGTGCACATGCCGCTGGCCGGCACCCTGCGCGAGATGGTCTACATCCCGGGCCGGATCTTCTCGGTCAACCAGACCACTGCGGAAAACGTTCCGGAGCTGTTCGCCCGCAACGAGCGTGTAGCATGCATTTTCGACACCGAACGCGGGCCGATGGCCGTGGTGCTGGTCGGCGCGATGATCGTCGCTTCGATCGAAACCGTGTGGGCCGGTCTGGTCACCCCACCGAAGCGCGAACTGAAAACCTTCCGCTACGACGAAGCCGCCCGTGCGCCGATTCATCTGGAAAAAGGTGCGGAACTGGGGCGCTTCAAACTGGGTTCGACGGCGATCGTGCTGTTTGGCCCGGATCAAGTGAAATGGGCTGAAGAACTAGTGGCGGGTTCGCCAGTGCAAATGGGCCAGGCCCTGGCCCTGCCGACGGCCTGAGCCGGCTGATCCGCCCTTTCACACGTCTGTGAAGGGGCGGACACGACCTGGGAGGCGCCGTTACTCTATCTGCCCACGGAAGCCGATCGGCCCTTCGTTGGCGTAGGTATTGGTGCCACTGAGGTTTTTCCCTCCATCGCTGGAAGTGACGCTCAACGCGACAACGTTCTGATTGTCCCGGCCACCGATCACCCACTTGCCGCCCGGATGCCATGGGGCATCATTGCCACCCCACTGGTTCTCGACGTTGTATTGATTTTGACCGGTGCGCTGCGCCTTGAAGCCAATCGGGCCTTCGCCGGCGTAAGTCATGGTGCCGGTGAAGCTTTTGCCGCCATCGCCCGACTTGATCTCGATGGCGACGACTTGCTGGTTGTCCCGCCCGCCCAGCACCCAGGTTCCACCCGGATGCCACGGTGCCGAACTACCGCCCCATTGATTTGCCACTGCATATTTAGACATGAACCTCATCTCCTTGAAGTTTCGGGAGACCTGCCCGAGGTTGACGGCAGGCCGTGCAACCGTGCGTTTCCGATCGCACGTCTGAGAGACTAGTAGGGCTTGTTGAATGGCATCCGGCCAGCAGACCAGCGGTCAAAAAGCCTGATGCCATCCGGCGAAACAGACCACAGCTGCTAGAGTTCTTGGTGTTGCCAATTTCGCCGCTGGAGCCAGTCACGGCATGAGTGAGTCACGCCCCCAACCCTCCCTGCGCGCCTCGATCCCGACGCAAACGCGCCTGTCGTTCTGCGAAGCCACCCCGCGCGACCTCAAGCGCTGGATCGCCGGCCTGCCCAAGGCCAACATCGGCGAAACCGCCCGCCAGTTGTATCAAGGCCTGGGCGAACTCAACCAATTGCTCACCCCTAGTGACAATCGCCTGCAACTCCTCGAACTGCTGCGCCCTGAGGTTTACTTCGTCTGCCAGCATCTGGAGCGGCATTTCCTGCATCAGGCGATCATGCTCGATGACCGTTCGCGCAAGATCAGCAACCTGTGTCAGGCGCTGCAAAGTCATCTGGCTATCGGCTACAAGCAGATCGTTCTGCGCATTGTCCCCAAGTATCACAAGGATCGTGCGGCGCTGGTCAGTCAGGCCCTGCAACGGGCCGCGCATGCGCTCAAGGGGCAACTGCTGCGGGCGACGCAGCTGTACAGCCCGCCGCCGGAACATCTGTGGTTCGAGCTGCATCAGTTGTATCGCTGCGCTTGCGCCTTGCAGTTGCAACAGCGTCGGGTGCATGACGATCTGGCGAGCCTGAGCAGCGAACTGAGCCTGGAACAGACCTACATCGCCGCCCTGCTGCTGGGCAGCGCCCGTTGCAATCAACTGCGGCAGAACCAGATCGCCCGGCTGGCCGAAGTGCTGGAGCCGTGGAGTGCCCTGCTCAAGCTGCATCCCGGCAGCCCGCAGGATGGACTGTTCGCCATCAGCGCTGAACTGGACGCTGGCCTGCGCTACCGCAGCATGTTTCGCAAAGAACAACAGGGCGCATTGCTGGGCTTCGATCCGCAACCGCTGGTGAACATGATCGAAGCGCATTTACTGCAGCAGGAGACGTCGACGCCGCTACCGGTCCCGGCAGGACTGAGCCTCGATACCCTGCAACATTTGCACGCCAGTTGGGGACAGGCCGCCGAGCGCAGTTTTCAGCGCACCGCCGGTCAAGGCAGCCTGACCGTGTGCGTCGGCATGAGCGCCCTGCACTTTTACCTGGGCGGCGAACGCAGCTTCAGCGAACTGCTGAAACATCCCGGTGCTCGCGCGGCCAATTTCAGTCGCGTCGTGGTCCAGGGCGAAAAGGACAGCTGGAGCCAGGCCTTCGACGCCGCACCGCTGGGCGCGACTGAAGAGTTGCTGCCGTACGAAGAAATCCAGTACGACCATCTGGGCGAAGACGAGAGCAACACCGACAGCCCTCCACACTATCCGACCTACAGTTTGCCGGTGATCAACCACAGTCCCGGCGGCTATTGTCTGGCGTGGCCGAGTGAAGTGCCCGCCGAATTGCAGGCCGGGGAAATGCTCGGAATTCAGGACAGTGCGAATCAGGGCTGGAGCATTGCGGTGGTGCGCTGGATTCGTCAGGTGCGCGGCAGCGGGCCGCAAATGGGCATAGAACTGGTCGCACCACACGCCGAACCTTGCGGTTTGCAACTGGTGCGCTCGCGAGATGATCACAGTCAGTATTTGCGCGGTCTGCTGCTACCGGAGATCAGCGCCATCGACCTGCCCGCGACCTTGCTCGCCCCGCGCCTGCCGTTTCAGGAAGGCAATAAAGTGCTGATCAACACCCACGGCGAAGAACACCGCGCCGGGCTGGATCGACGGGTGGCGAGTACGCACAGTTTCAATCAGTTTGCCTATCGCTCGCTGGAGGCCGCGCAGAATGGCGGGGGCGAGGAGGATTTCGATTCGTTGTGGAAATCGCTTTAGATCGGGTTGAGCCCTTCGCGAGCAAGCCCGCTCCCACAGGAGACCGAGTTCAATGTGGGAGCGGGCTTGCTCGCGACAGGGCCCGCTCAGACGACAGAG
>NZ_JASCPO010000480.1:0-1333 GCF_029960145.1 Pseudomonas sp. PS01299
CGATGGCTGTGTATCAGGCAACACTTTTGCTGAATGACACACCGCCATCGCGAGCAGGCTCACTCCTACAAGGGATCTTCGGTGTTTTGGGCAGGCACAAAAAACCCGGCCGAAGCCGGGTTTCTGTCAAGCGCTTACTGCATCCACGGTGGCGGAGGCGGTTCGTCGGACTTGCCTTTGGGCTCGTCATCCGCCGCACGGATCGCCTGCTTGCGCTCTTCGTCGAGACGCGCCGCTTCGATCTCGCGCAACACACCGCCAACGTCGGCCAGATCTTCCGGATCGTCGAACTCACCGGTCAGCACGCTGTTGGGGTGCAAGGTGCCGGCTTCGTACAACGCCCACATTTCCTTCGCGTAGCGGGTCTGCTTCAGCTCCGGGGCAAAACGCCCGAAGTACGACGCCATGTTGCCCACATCCCGTTCGAGCATGCTGAACGCGTGGTTGTTACCGGCGGCATCCACCGCCTGCGGCAGGTCGATGATCACCGGGCCGGTCGGGGTCAGGAGCACGTTGAACTCCGAGAGGTCACCGTGCACCAGACCGGTACACAACATCAGCACGATCTGCGAGATCAGGAACGCGTGATATTCGCGGGCCTGATCCGGCTCCAGCACCACGTCGTTCAGACGCGGCGCGGCATCGCCATATTCGTCGGCCACCAGCTCCATCAGCAGCACGCCATCCAGAAAGTCGTATGGCTTGGGCACTCGCACGCCGGCACCGGCCAGACGGAACAGCGCCGCGACTTCGGCGTTCTGCCAGGCGTCCTCGGTCTCCTTGCGACCGAATTTCGAACCCTTGGCCATCGCCCGCGCCTGCCGGCTGTTACGCACCTTGCGGCCTTCCTGATACTCGGCTGCCTGGCGGAAACTGCGTTTGTTCGCCTCCTTGTAAACCTTCGCGCAACGTAACTGGTTACCGCAGCGCACCACATAAACAGCTGCTTCTTTACCACTCATGAGTGGGCGCAGCACTTCGTCGACCAGACCGTCTTCGATCAGGGGTTCAATGCGTTTTGGAGTCTTCATCAGCTTTTATTGTGGGTCCTTTATTACCAAACACGCGAATGTCACTCGTTATACGGCAATCCTCGCGCTACGGGGAGGGGTTGCCGACCTGTGAACCCTGTGGATGCACACACTGTGCCGAAATAATCGAGCTTTGCCGATCATAGCCGAGCCCACCTTACTTGTAGCTATCGGCCGTCAAGGGCATTTGCGACAGAATCTGACATTGGCATTCATTTCCCCTGTGGGAGCGGGCTTGCTCGCGAAAGCGGTCTGTCAGACACAATGACGGCGCCTGACACGGCCCCTTCGCGAGCAAGCCC
>NZ_JASCPO010000481.1:0-1285 GCF_029960145.1 Pseudomonas sp. PS01299
AAAGCGTTGTGTCAGTCGACATCACTGTGCAATGACCCACCGCATTCGCGAGCAAGCCCGCTCCCACATGTTCTGCGCCAGGCGAAAGAACATCAGTCATTCGTGCTGCGAAGCCGCCATCCACCGGCTCCGAGGCCTTGTTCAGCCTGCCAGGCAGGCGGCAAAGCCCTGGTTTAGCGCCGCACGGTCCAGGTCGCGGCCGATGAACACGATCTTGCTCGAACGGGGCTCCGTACCCCAGGCGGTCGAGGCGCGGAATTCCACCAGGCTGTGCACGCCCTGCAGCACATAGCGCTGGTCTTCGTTGGCCACGGCGAGCACGCCTTTCATGCGATAGAGGTTGTCGGCCTGGGACGAGCGCAGCTCGCTGATCCAGCGGTGGAACGCCATCAGGTTGACCGCGCCGTCGACGGCGATGCCCACCGATGACACGCTCGGATCGTGTTCGTGGTCTTCTGATTCATGGTGGTGGTCATGGTCGTGATGCTCAGGTTCCGCGCCGATTTCCATAAGCTTCTGCGTGCACTCGAACGCACCGATGCCGAGGATTTTCGTCAGGTCGATCTGCGCGTGGGTGGAGGTCACCAGATCTGCGGTGGCGTTCAAACCACGGATCTTGCCGCGCAGAATGTCCACCTCTTCAGGGCTGACCAGATCGACCTTGTTGATGACGATGCGGTCGGCGCAGACGATCTGATCCACCGCCTGATTGTCGACGCCATCCAGTTGCAGATCCTCCAGGTGCTGGGCGATGTGCCTGGCGTCGACCATGGTCACGATCGCGTCGAGTTCGACTTCTTCGGCAATGGGGTCATTGATGAAAAAGCTCTGCGCCACCGGGTACGGATCGGCGAGGCCGCTGGTCTCGATGAGGATGTGATCGAGGCGCACCGGACGCGCCACCAGCTCGCGGACGATGCGCACCAGGTCCTCACGAACCTCGGCGGTACAACACACGCAGCCGTTGACCATTTCGTAGATCTCTTCGGTCTCGGAGCTGAGCACCAGATCGCCGTCGATGCCGACCTCGCCGAACTCGTTTTCGATCACGGCAATCTTGCGCCCGTGGTTTTCCTTGAGGATGTAGTTGAGCAGGGTGGTTTTGCCGGCGCCGAGGAAGCCGGTGAGGATGGTCACGGGGATTTTGGTGTTGGGGGTTGGGGCGTTGAAGGGGGTGTTCATATGCAGCTCCTTGATGGACGCGGATTTGCTTTGGGTGGGAGCGGGCTTGCTCGCGAATGCGGCGGTTCAGCCACCATCATTGTTGAATGACCCACCGCATTCG
>NZ_JASCPO010000482.1:0-1279 GCF_029960145.1 Pseudomonas sp. PS01299
GGCGTCGTGTCAGTCAACCTATTCGTTGCTGATACACCGCATTCGCGAGCAAGCCCGCTCCCACAGGGGGTTCTGCGGTATTCGTCAGATCCCGGCCAATGCCAGATCCATCGCAAAGTAAGTAAAGATCAGGTCCGCCCCCGCGCGCTTGATCGCGCCCAGGCTTTCGCGCACCACGCGATCCTCGTCGATTGCACCGGCCTGCGCGCCGAACTTGATCATCGCGTACTCGCCGCTGACCTGATACGCCGACAGCGGCAGGTTCGAGGCTTCACGAATGTCGCGGATGATGTCGAGGTACGCACCGGCCGGTTTGACCATCAGCGCATCGGCGCCTTCCTGCTCGTCTAGCAGCGATTCGCGCAGGGCTTCGCGGCGGTTCATCGGGTTCATCTGATAGCTTTTGCGATCACCCTTCAGCGCGCTGCCGCCGGCCTCGCGGAACGGGCCATACAGCGCCGAAGCGAATTTGGTCGAGTAGGCCATGATCGGAATCTGGGTGAAACCGGCGGCGTCCAGCGCCTGGCGAATCGCCCGCACCTGGCCGTCCATCGCCGCCGACGGGGCGATCACGTCAGCACCGGCACGCGCCGCCGCCACGGCTTGCTTGCCGAGGTTGATCAGGGTCTGGTCGTTGTCGACTTCGTGGTTGTGCATCACGCCGCAGTGGCCGTGATCGGTGTATTCGCAGAAGCAGGTGTCGGACATCACGATCATTTCCGGCACGGCGTCCTTGGCAATCCGCGACATGCGCGAGACCAGTCCCTCTTCGCGCCAGGTGTCGCTGCCGTTGGCGTCCAAGTGATGGGAAACGCCAAAGGTCATTACCGACTTGATCCCGGCACGGGCATAACGCTCGATTTCACTGGCCAGCTTGCGCTCGGGAATGCGCATCACCCCCGGCATGCTCTTGATCGGTACGAAGTCGTCGATCTCTTCTTCGACGAAAATCGGCAGCACCAGATCATTCAGGCTGAACTCGGTTTCCTGGAACAGGCTGCGCAGGCTCGCATTGCGGCGCAGACGGCGGGGACGTGCTTCGGGGAACTGGCTGGACATGGGGCTTTCCTGAAATCGGAAGATGAGACGAAAGTCGTAGGGGGCGAAGCTTATGCCTTCGCTGGGCGCAGGTACAAACCTGGATCAATCAACAGTGCGTTACCGAGGACGCAATAATCTGCGGGCGTCATCACTATTCCTGTGGGAGCGGGCTTGCTCGCGAAGGAGGTGTATCAGAAAAAGACGTGTTGACTGACACGACGCCTTCGCGAGCAAGCCC
>NZ_JASCPO010000483.1:0-1263 GCF_029960145.1 Pseudomonas sp. PS01299
CCCGCTGGGTTGCGCAGCGACCCTCGGAATGTTGCGAGCGCTTCGCACTCGAGCGGGAGCAAGCTCCCTCGCCACAGATCTGCGCAATGTCTCAGGGCTTCGGTAACTGCTAAACTCCCGCGCCTCAATTCTCATCAGCAAGGCGCACGCATGTCTTCCTTGAATCAGGCGCTGCGCGCCGCCCTCGATAAACGCCAGGACCTGCTCGCTGAGCTGCACAGCCAGGGCACCGATTGCTACCGGCTGTTCCACGGCAGCCAGGAAGGCGCCGGTGGCCTGACCGTCGACCGCTACGGTCCGCAATTGCTGGTGCAAAGTTTTCACCAGACGCTGGAGCGTGACGACCTGCTGCAACTGCACGCCATGGTCAATCAGACCCTGGGCTTTGACACCCTGCTGGTCTACAACGACCGCTCCCGTGGCAACTCGCGCATCGATCGCGAAGACAGCGTCTACAAAGCCGACGCCGCCGCACTGGCGGATCTGGTCGGCCACGAATGGGGCCTGAACTATCGCGTGCGCGGGCGACATGCCGGGCAGGATCCGCTGCTGTTTCTCGACCTGCGCAACACTCGCGGCTGGGTCAAGGATCACGCCAAGGGCAAAAGCGTGCTCAACCTCTTTGCCTACACCTGTGGCGTCGGCCTGAGTGCCGCTGCCGGTGGTGCGCGTGAGGTGTGCAATTTGGATTTCGCCGAAGGCAATCTGGCAGTCGGCCGAGAAAACGGCCTGCTCAACCCGCAATTGCCCGAGATGCAATTCATCCAGTCCGATTACTTCCCGGCGATCCGTCAGCTCGCCGGCCTGCCGATCAGCCAGCGGCGCGGGCAGAAACTGCCGAGCTATCAGCGCCTCGACCAGCGTCAATACGATCTGGTGCTGCTCGATCCACCGGCCTGGGCCAAGAGTGCGTTCGGCACCGTCGACCTGTTGCGCGACTATCAGAGCCTGCTCAAGCCAGCGCTGCTGACCACCGCTGACAACGGCGTGCTGATCTGCTGCAACAACCTGGCGAAGGTCAGCATGGACGACTGGCGCGAACAGGTCCTGCGCTGCGCCGAGAAAGCCGGGCGACCGGTCCGCGAATGGAGCGTGATGACTCCGGGCGCGGATTTCCCGTCGCTGGACCAACAGCCACCGCTGAAAACCCTGATCCTGCAGTTGTAACCCCCCCCTGCGGGACTGGCAACCATCCAATGTGGGAGCGAGCTTGCTCGCGAAGGCGGCGCGTCAGTCAGCATATTTCTCGACTGATCCGCCGCT
>NZ_JASCPO010000484.1:0-1259 GCF_029960145.1 Pseudomonas sp. PS01299
GAGAAAGACGACCAGTTCACCATCACCTCACAGGTACAAAGCCGTGAAGGCTGGCTGATGCACCCACTCAATGAGGAACTGCGTAATGGCCAAGACGGCAAATTGCGCAGCATTCCAATCCGTTTGCTGTTCAATGAACCTGATCTCAATTTTCGGGCGGACTACAGTCTGTTCGACCGTACCACTGGCCGGCCGCTGTGCGTAGGCAATGGCGACACCTGCAAGCGACAATGTGAGGACGGCATCCAGTCGTTGCCCTGCCCTTCACCAGATGGCTGTTCACTGGCTCAAGGCAATGCCTGCAAGCCTTACGGCCGGCTGAATGTGGTGATTGGCGATGACGATTCGCTGGGTAGCTTTGTCTTTCGTACCACGGGGTTCAACAGCATCCGAACCCTGACGGCACGCCTGCAGTATTTCCAGGCCATATCCGGCAACCGCCTGGCCTGCCTGCCACTAGAGCTACGCCTGCGCGGTAAGTCCACCCGGCAGAGCCACGGAGCACCAATTTTCTACGTAGACATCACGGTACGCAGTGGTCTGAGTATGGAACGTGCCTTGCTGGAGGCTAAGCAACTGGATGAAACCCGGCAAGCCACTGGCTTTGATCAGACCGCCTTGGATCGCGCGGCACGACAGGGCTTTAACAATGGGGCCTTCGAAGAGAGTGAGGAGGACACCGGCGCCATCGTCGAGGAATTCTTCCCTGCCGTTGAATACTCCCCCCGAAACGAAGATGCCCTACCTCAACCAGCTGCGTCTACAAAGCCTTCACTGGCCCAAAAGCTGGAGTTCCAGGCGACCCGACATAACGGCAGGCCTTCGGCCCAGTAACGCCCTCCTCGACCTCCTCAGCGCTCCCCCATTCGTACAGGAATACCAGCATGAAATATCACAAGCTCATCGCCGGTGAAACGACCGGCACTTATGACTTGGAGTCACCAATCACCGAAGCTGACATCCTACAGATGGCTCAACAACTCGCGATGAGTCGTTTGTCGAAAGGCAGAGCATTGACTGAGCCTAAGCACGTATTCAGTCATCTACAAACACTGCTGCAGTACCATGAGCACGAAGTCTTTGCATTGCTGCTGCTCGACACCAAGCATCAGGTGATTGGCTTCAGAGAGCTATTCGGAGGCACTCTGGAAGGTGCCAGGGTGTACCCACGGGAAGTGGTCAAGATCGCCCTAGAGCAGACGGCCGCAGCCGTGATCCTGGTCCACTATGATCCGTCTGAGGACCCCGAGCCCAGTCAA
>NZ_JASCPO010000485.1:0-1259 GCF_029960145.1 Pseudomonas sp. PS01299
CAGCAACCTCAGCAACCTCAGCAACCTCAGCAACCTCAGCAACCTCAGCAACCTCAGCAACCTCAGCAACCTCAAGAGCCTGAGACACCTCGCCAACCAGATAAAGCCTCGGAAGCGGCCACACCTCAAAATACTGCCGTCACGGCCCTGATCGGCGCCAGCAAGCCGACGGCCAGCGTGGCCCTCGAACAACTCGCCGCCGGCAGCAACGCCAACCTCGCCAAAGCTACACTGAGCAGCGTCAATCCGCTCAGCGCCAGCATGCTCTCGGCCATGCATCAATTGGACGGCCGCCATGGCACGCAAGGATCGGGGAATACACCGCGGCTGGCGGCTGGCGGCGAAGGCAACGGGCGGGTCTGGCTGCAGGCTCTGGGAAATGGCGGCAAGGTCGACCGGGACGCCGACAGTGTCCTGAAGCATTCCACTCAAGGTCTGATCATGGGGGCCGACTGGCGAATCGACGAGCAATGGCATGTCGGCCTGATGGGCGCAAAAGCGCAAACCCGCTTCGATGCCCAACAGTTCGACGGCGATCTCGACAGTTGGTACCTCGGCGCCTACGCCCAGCGACAGGACGGCCCGTTCGCCCTGCGCCTGGGCGCCTCGTACGGCCATCATGACGGCAACGGCAAACGTCGCGTCGACTTCAATGGTTTCAGTGATCGGCTCAAGAGCAGCTATGACGCCAGTACCCAGCAGATCTTTGCCGAAGTCGGCTACAACCTCGGTCGCGGCAACGTCAGCATCGAACCGTTCGCCAGCGTGGGTTATCAACGCTACCAGCGTGACGGCTACACCGAGAAAGGTGGCGATGCGGCACTCAAGGTTCACGGGCAAACGCGGGCGAATCCGAGCAGCACCCTCGGCCTGCGCATGGCGAAAACCAGCCACCTTTCCAATGGCATGCAGCTGACGCCGCGCCTGAGCGCGAGCGTAAAACACACCTACGGTGAGCTCGACAACGAAACGCGCCAGCAACTGGTCAGGGGTGGCAAAAGCTTTGAAGTCACCGGAGCCGAGATGGATCGCAACAGCTTTACGCTGGATGCGGGTGTGGATCTGACTCTGTCCGCCCGCAACACCTTGGGCATTGGCCTCACTGGCGAGGCCGGCAACGACAGCCGCAGTTACGGCGTGACAGGCCAGTGGCGAATGGCGTTCTGATGAGTTGAGCCCCCCCTTGTAGGAGTGAGCCTGCTCGCGATAGCGGTAGATCAGTCGACGTACGTAGAAACCAATACACCGCTATCGCGAGC
>NZ_JASCPO010000486.1:0-1236 GCF_029960145.1 Pseudomonas sp. PS01299
TGTAGTGGTCTAATGAAACCGGACACTCATTTAGGCGAGAATGCTCGCCATATCGAGGTGTCAGATGACCAAGCAACGTCGTGTCTTTTCCGCTGAATTCAAACGCGAGGCTGCTGACCTCGTACTCAAACAAAATTACAGCTGCATCGAAGCCAGTCGTTCACTCGGCATTGGCGAGTCGGCCCTGCGCCGTTGGGTCAGTCAGCTTCTGCAGGAACGCACAGGCGTCACCCCGCAGAGCAAGGCGCTCACCCCAGAGCAGCAAAAGATCCAGGAACTGGAAGCCCGAATCGCCCGTCTTGAACGAGAGAAATCGATATTAAAAAAGGCTACCGCGCTCTTGATGTCGGAAGATCTCGAGCGTTCGCACTGATCCATCAGCTAAGCGCCCATGAACCTGTTGACTGCTTGTGCGAGGTGTTCGAAATCACCCGTTCGACTTACTACGCCCATCACCTCAGGCGGCGTTCTCCGGGCGTTGAGAGAATTCGATTACGCAGTCGAGTCAACGAACTGTTCACCCAGAGCCGAAACGCTGCTGGCAGCCGAAGTATCGTGTCGATGATGCAGGATGATGGCGAGCAGATCGGGCGTTTCAAGGTGCGAGGCTTGATGCGGGAACTGGGGTTGATCAGCAAGCAGCCTGGCTCGCATGCCTACAAAAAAGCAACGGTCGAGCGGCCTGACATTCCAAATACACTGAATCGTAAATTCGATGTTCCCGAGCCAAACAAGGTTTGGTGCGGTGACATCACCTACATCTGGGCGCAAGGGAAATGGCACTACCTGGCCGTGGTTATGGATCTCTATGCTCGCCGGATAGTGGGCTGGGCGTTATCAGGAAACCCGGATGCTGACTTGGTCACCAAAGCACTGGATATGGCCTATGAGCAACGCGGGAAGCCTCAAGGGCTGCTGTTTCATTCGGATCAGGGATCGCAATATGGAAGTCGCCACTTCCGTCAGCGTCTGTGGCGGTACCGCATCAGCCAGAGCATGAGTCGCCGGGGCAATTGCTACGACAACTCGCCGATGGAGCGAGTATTTCGCAGCTTGAAAACCGAGTGGATACCTTCAGTGGGTTATATGTCGGTTCAGCAGGCACAACGAGACATCAGTCATTATTTGATGCATCGCTACAACTGGATACGGCCTCATCAATTTAATGGCGGGCTAACGCCGGCTCAGGCCGAGAAAAAACTTAACGTCGTGTCCGGGATTAGTTGACCACTACAG
>NZ_JASCPO010000487.1:0-1233 GCF_029960145.1 Pseudomonas sp. PS01299
TTCCAAAGGCCTCGATAGCGCATTACTTCAGTAATACCGCCTTCGCGAGCAAGCCCGCTCCTACTTTTGATCGCATTCCAGCTTTCAATGTGGGAGCGGGCTTGCTCGCGAAGAGGCCAGAAGCCTCACCGAAAATTCAGGCTCAAACCCCAGCCTTCGGCGATTTCACCGAATCATTGCCGGTCACTGTCGCGGTGCTGGTCGCCGCTTCGGCATTGGCCTTGAGCTGGCTCAGTTCTTCCCCGGCCCGTTCGATCTTCGCCCGCACGTTATTCATGTCCTCACGGCTTTTCTCCAGCAGGCTTTTCACCGAGCTGTGCCCGGTGATGCCACGGGCCATCGCCACGCCGCCAATCGCCACCTGAATCAGACCGAACACGCCGCCACGGCGCAGGCCTTTGCCGACCATGATGACGCCACCGGCCAGCGAGCCGATGCGCTCCCAGCCCTGGACGTTCTGCTCGGTCGGGCTCTGGAACGGGGTGGAATCGATACGTTGGACGCGTTTGAGTTCGGTCATGATCTGTCTCCCAGGCAATGTGCAATAGATAGATAAGCTGACTGCCGCAGCGGCCGGCTCGTTCCATCGGATGTGCGACGTTTCAGCGGAATTTCGGCCCGGAGCGGGTATTCAGGCCCTTGGCCATGCGGTCGTAGAGCACGACGTTGACCGTGGCTGCCAGATTCATGCAGCCGGTGGTCGGGATGTACACGACGTCTTCGCACCAGTCGCGGATCTCTTTATCCAGCGAGCCGTCTTCCGGGCCGAAGATGTACAGCGCACGATCCGGGTGGGTGTATTCGGGCAACGGGCGGGCGCCCTCGACCAGTTCCACGGCGACCGGGACGCAGTTGAGCGGGAGGATCTTTTTCAGGTCGTCGATGCCGATCAGCGGGATGTCGTAGTGCACGCGCTTGGTGTCGGTGACGAAATCGGCGGCGCGTTCATAACGCTTGCCGGTGTAGAACACCGACGCCACGCCGTAACAGCCTGCGGCGCGCATCACCGAACCGACGTTCTCCGGTGATTTGGGGTTGTACAAACCAATGCAGCTGTAACGTTTGTCTGCCACGAGCGGGGTGCCTTCGGGAAAAAGAAGGCGATTATACGGGGATTGGGCGGTTGTGGTCAGACCTCGGATTATCGGTGCCCGAACGGTCGCCTTCGCGAGCAAGCTCGCTCCCACAGTGGTTTTGTGTATGACACCGATCCAGTGTGGGAGCGAGCTTGCT
>NZ_JASCPO010000488.1:0-1199 GCF_029960145.1 Pseudomonas sp. PS01299
CACTTAAGGTGTTGGCTGGCACACCGCATTCGCGAGCAAGCCCGCTCCCACATTGGTATGCGCTGAGCCAATGGTTGCGGCAGCACCCGGCTAAAACTGTGGGAGCGGGCTTGCTCGCGAAGAGGCCGGTACGGCTGGCAACCCTCTCATTCAAGACCTGCAGGCACTTCCCGCGACGGGCACAGAAGGCGCCAAGGGATGCCGGGAAGCGTCTTTTTATCCGTCGGGCCGCGCCTTACCGCTCATCCGAAAAGGCTTCGTACCTGTAATTTCTGACAGTAGCCAGGGCCGTCATCTTCAGCGCTGAATAACTCCATGCCCTTTGTCTCCCGACAGTTCGCTTGGAGTTCCGTCCATGCTCGTTCAGCCCAAGAAGAGAATCTCTGCCCCCCATTCATTGCTGGACCCGATAGTGCTCGGGCGCCTCCTGCCTTCCGGTCAGTGGGGGATCAACCGGGCGGCGGTGTTCACTTTTCCCGACCTCGGCCTGCTGGTCGTCATCCCCGTCTGGGCCACCAAGGCTGTCGGCGATACCGTCAAGCTGCTGCTCAATGACCGTGAGGTCGACGGGCGTCCCATCATTGACCAGACCGAGCTCAAGCAACCGACCCTCTTGTGGGTGGCTCCCCGTCATCTGCAGACAGGTCCTTACCAACTCACCTACGAAATCAAACAGCCCAATCAAAAAGAAGAGCGTCCTGACAAGCCCCTCAACCTCTTCGTCAAACTGGAACTCCCCGGTGGCCAGGACATCGACCCGGGCCCTGGTCACTCCAACCTGTACATGTACATTCCCCCGGAAATCGTCAACGGCGGTGTGGACAGAGACGTTGCCGAAGCGGGAGTGCCGATTGTCATCAGGTCCGAGTCCGGCAGCGGCTTGCCTTACCCCGACATTGCAGTGGACGACGTCATCCTTCTCTTCTGGGGTGGCACCCTTGTGGAGTCCACACCGGTGACTCAGGCGCAGATCGACGATCCGGTGGCCAACCCGATTCTGATCTGGATCACCAAAGCCATCATTGAGCTCGTCGGTGACACCGACGACTCTGGTCTGGCGGTCACCTTCAAGGTGCGCGACATCGTCGGCAATGAATCGGAAGACTGGTGCAAGGCAACCCGCATCGTCGTCACCACCGGCATCGACCTGCTGGCCGCACCGATTGTTCAGGAGGCTGTCAATAATGAACTCGACGCCG
>NZ_JASCPO010000489.1:0-1177 GCF_029960145.1 Pseudomonas sp. PS01299
TGTGGGAGCAACTGTCTTACTGCCACCGTTCGTCACCGCCACTCTGTGCCGTCTCGCAGCATGGCATTCAGTCTGATCAGCAGTATTCGCATACAGGCGATGAGCGCGACTTTCGCGCTCTTGCCCCGTTCTCTTAAGGATTCATAACGGGCCTTGAAGTCGGCCTGGCAACGGATAACGACCCAGCACGACATGTAAAGCGCACGTCTGACGCGCGCTCTCCCTCCGTAAATCTGACGTTTCCCGCTGTGATTTCCACTGTCGTCGTTGTAGGGGGCGATTCCCGCCAGTGCGGCGATCTCCCTGCGATCCAGCTCGCCGAGTTCGGGTAGATAAACCAACAAGCTGGCGGTCGCCACAGTGCCGATGCCTTTGACGGAGATAAGCCGATCGGCTTTTTCCGCATCCAGCTCACGCATGCTTTGATCGATGGCTTTGCCGAGCTGCTTGATCTGGGTTTGCAGGTAGCGAATATGGTCCTTGATCGCCTCTACAACCGCAGGCAACTGGGCCTGCTGGAGTCGACGCTTGTTGTCGTCGCGCTGCTGGACGAAGTGCTCGCGTAATTGAATCAACTCGCGCAGGGCTTCACGCTCAGGCGAGATGGGCTTTTCGCGAGACGCATGCAGGGCTTCGGCAAAATCGGCGAGAACCGCCGCGTCGATGGGATCGGTTTTGGCGTTCTTGCCCATTGCTACGGCAAAGGCTCTGGCCCGGCGAGGATTGATCCTCAACACGCTGAAACTTGCCTGCTGCAATGCCGCCATGACCTTGCGTTCATAGCCGCCTGTGGCTTCCAGCAACACGCGGCCAACCGTGTACTGACCTAAACGCGCGACCAGCACATCAAAGCCTTCAATCGTATTGGGAACTTCAAAGCCGTCTTTCTGTGGTTGAACCCAGACGACCAGATTGGATTTGGAGATATCGATGCCGACCCAGGAAATCATGGCAAAACCCTCTTACACTCAGAAGTGAGAGTGCTCTGGCTTTGCCCACGCTTGTGATTCGAGTGGCGCTCGTCCAACTGTTCGGGCTTATGGGCCAGAGTAGAAAGGTGGATGGCAGCTTTGCTCCCACTCGTGCTTTAAACACCGCGGACTCACAGCTTGCCATCCACCCCTCTCACCCCAGAGTTTATTCCTTTACTCAGACACAAGCGGGCTTGCTCGCGAAG
>NZ_JASCPO010000048.1:0-35747 GCF_029960145.1 Pseudomonas sp. PS01299
GGCAAGCCCGCTCCCACAGTGATCTCGGTCATTCACAGATTCTTTGTACAACCAAAATCCTGTGGGAGCGGGCTTGCCCGCGAAGGGGCCACCTCGGTGTTACTTGGAGCATAGCCAATCCAGCCTAGGCCATTTTGGTCAGGTGCTCTCGCGCTCGATCACATTGCACTGCAACAGATTCAGGCGCTGCACATCATCGCTCGGCAACACACCAAGGCTTTCCAATACCCGCGTTGCCGCCAGTACGCCGATCTCCAGTGCCGGTGGCTTGATCGTGCTCAGGCTGGGCAACAGCATCTCGGCGAACGGGTAATCGCCGAAGCCGAGCACGGCGCAGTCTTCGGGGATCTTGATGCCTGCGCGTTGCCCGGCGAGCAAGCCGCCGGCGGCGAGGTTGTCGTTGGCGAAGATGATCGCGTCGGGGCGCGGGGAGGCGTTCATCAGCGCTTCCATCGCTTGCTTGCCGGCTTCGAACGGCGCGCGGTCGGCGTCCGGGGCGAATACCCACGGCGGCAGTCCGAACTCGCGCACGGTGGCGGCGTAACCGTCGCGACGTTCGAGGGCACTGAGGTCACCAGGGGCGCTGTTCTGCACGAAGGCGATGCGGCGATAGCCTTTGTCATGCAGATAACGCGCAGCGGTCACGCCGACTTCATAGTGCGAAAAGCCGATCTGCATCGGCTCGCGATCCGGCTGGTAATCCCAGGTTTCGATTACCGAAACGTCCGCTTCGGCGATCATCTTTTCCGTGCCCGCACTGTGGAAATGGCTGGTCAGCACCAACGCTGCCGGCGACCAGCCGAGAAACGCGCGCACGGCGTTTTCTTCCTGTTCGGTACTGAAGTAACTCGACGCCAGCAGCAGTTGATAGCCGTGGCGGCTGAGGGTGTCGCTGAAGCCCTGAATGGTGTTGGCAAAGATCGGCCCGGAGATATTCGGAATTACCATGCCGACGATTTTTCCTCGCGCCGAGGCCAGGCCACCGGCCACCAGATTCGGCACATAACCCATCTCGGCCACTACCGCTGCAATGCGCTCGCGACGCTCGGGCGAGACGGTTTCCGGCTGATTGAAATAGCGCGACACGGTGATTGCCGAAACTCCCGCTTCGCGCGCCACCGCATTCAGAGTCACGCGTCCGGCGCCACGGCGTTTGCGGGGCTTTTCCTGGCTCAAGGCTTGATCCTTCTTAAAAACCAAAACGCATATAAAAGTAATTTTTCAGTATTGGACGCTCTATGCCGAGCTTGCCAATACTGGCGATGTTAGCGCTAACAAGGCGCATTGTCTGCTACTCGCTCGAGCGAATGCCCAAGACACCGATTCAGGCGCTGTCGTCGCAGAACGGCAGCGGTTCAGGGCCAATTTCGAGCGGGCAACCATGCACAACATTCCTGGGGCGACACACAAACTGGCGCAGTCGATTCGCGCCGCTGGCTGGATCTTTACCGGGCTGGCGGCGTTGCCACTGCCCACGGCTTTCGCCGCCGACAGCAGCGAACAAGAGCCGACACTCAAGTCCGTCACGGTCACCGCTACCCGCCGCGAAGAGTCGCTGCAAAAGGTCCCGGTGGCGGTTTCGGTGATCGACGGCGAACAACTGGAGCGCGACAACCGCAATGGCGTGGCGAGCATCGTCCAGCAAGTGCCGTCGCTGAATTTCCGTAGCGGTGCGTCGAACAAGGACACCTCGTTGTTTGTGCGAGGCGTCGGCACGATTTCCACCTCGCCCGGCGTCGAGCCAACAGTGGCCACGGTGATCGATGGCGTGGTCTATGCGCGTCCCGGTCAATCGACCCTGGACCTGCTGGATCTGGAGCGCGTCGAAGTGCTGCGCGGCCCGCAGGGCACGCTGTTCGGCAAGAATGCCTCGGCCGGTGTGCTCAACATCACCAGCAAGGCGCCGACCAACGAGACCCACGGTTACATCGACCAGTCGTACTACAGCGGCAATGAAAGCCGCACCCGCTTCGGCATTGGCGGTAGCCTGATTCCGGATACGTTGAAGGGCTCGATCAGCACCCTGGTCAGCAGCTACGACGGCAACGTCGACAACAAATACAACGGCCAGGAGGTCAACGGCTACAACCATCGCGGCGTGCGCGGCAAGCTTGAATTCACCCCGAATGACGACGTCACCTTCACCCTGATCGCCGACTACATGCAGTCCCACGACGACGGTCCCAACGGCGTCGTCAGCAAGTCGTTGACCCCGGCCTTCGCCAACGCGCTGAGCCCGGTCTATGCGAGCAACCACAACCGCGACATCAACACCGATACCCGCAGCCATGTCGAGGACACCAACAAGGGCCTGTCCGGTCAGCTCGACTGGCAACTGGGCGATTACACACTGACCTCGATCACCGCGTGGCGCGGCTGGGACAACACCCAATATCAGGATGGCGATCGGCTGAGCACGATCACTGCAGTGTTCCCCGGCACCGCCGACAAGGGCGAGCTGGCCTTCGACCAGTACTCGCAAGAGCTGCGCCTGGCCTCGCCGAAAGGTGAGTTCCTTGAATATGTTGGCGGCCTGTTCTACATGCACGGCAAGGATGACGAGACCTATCAGCGCACCTTGACCACCACCACACGCACCGACCGTGGCGTCGCCGATTACAGCACCACCAGCGACAGCTACGCCGCGTTCGGCGAAGCCACGCTGAACTTCACCTCGGACTTGCGTGGCATCGCCGGCCTGCGCTACACCCGCGATGATCTGGAATACGATCACCGTCGTGTCTCGACCTCGGCGACCACGGTCAGTGGTATTCAACCTGCAACCAGCAGTTCCGGTTCGGTAGACGAGGACGGCTGGTCCGGCCGGCTCGGCGTGCAGTACGACCTGAGCGATGCGGTCACCACGTATCTGACCTATTCGCGCGGCTACAAAGGCCCGGCCTACAACGTGTTCTTCAACATGCAGCCGCGTGACACCGAAGCGCTGAAACCGGAGACCTCGAACACCTGGGAGGCGGGGATCAAGGCCACCAGCTGGAACAACCGGCTGACCACCAACCTCGCGGTGTTCCACAGCGATTACGACAACTATCAGGCGAACTTTTTCGACACCGTTGCCGGGCAAGTGGTAACGCGCCTGATCAACGCCGGCAGCGTCAGCACCGAAGGCGTCGAACTCGACTACGTCTTGCAGGCGAACCAGCAATTGAAGTTCTCCGGTGCACTGGCCTACACCCGCGCGCGCATCGACCAATTCAGCTGCCCGGCGGGCGCTGCAGCCTCGTGCAACGTCAATGGCAAGCCACTGCCGTTCAGCCCGGACTGGAAAAGCTACGTGCGTGCCGACTACACGATTCCGCTGGAAAACGGTCTGGATATCGAGCTCGGCACCGACTACAGCTGGCAGAGCGAAGTGCAGTACGACATCAGCCAGAATGCCGACACCAAACAAGGCGCCTACGGCATCTGGAACGCCAGCGTCGCTCTCGCCGACTACAGCAACGGCTGGCGCGTGGCACTGCTGGGCAAGAACCTCGCCGACAAGTCCTACTCACCGTTGCTGGCCAGCGGCGGCAGCTACATCTACCGCGCCGTGCCACGGGATGATGAACGCTACTTCGGTGTGCAACTGCGCAAGGATTTCTGAGATGAGCAGACAGCTGAAACTTGGCGCCTTTCTCATGGCCACCGGGCACCACGTCGCCGCGTGGCGGCACCCGCAGGTACCGGCCAATGCCGGGCTGGATTTCGCCCACTACAAGCGTCTGGCGCAGATTGCCGAGGCGGCGAAGTTCGACACGCTGTTCGTCGCCGACAGTGTGGCCGCGCCGACGCAGGACATCGCCAGCCGCATGGCGCGCTCCGATCACTTCGAACCGCTGACCTTGCTCTCGGCCCTGAGCGCGGTGACCGAGCGCATCGGCCTGATCGCCACGGCGACCACCAGCTACAACGAGCCGTACCACGTGGCGCGCAAATTCGCCTCGCTCGATCATCTGTCGGGCGGGCGTGCGGGGTGGAATCTGGTGACCTCGGACAACGCCGCCGAAGCATTGAATTTTGGTCGCGACGAGCACATCGGCCACGCCGAACGCTACAGCCGTGCCCGCGAGTTTCATCAGGTGGTCACCGGGCTGTGGGACAGTTGGGAGGACGATGCCTTTGTCCGCGACAAAGCCAGCGGCGCCTATTACGACCCTGCGAAGTTGCACGTGCTGGATCACGTCGGCGAGCATTTTCGGGTGAAAGGCCCGCTGAACGTGGCGCGCTCGCCGCAGGGACAACCGGTGATCGTGCAGGCCGGTTCATCGGAGACCGGGCGTGAGCTGGCGGCACAGACCGCTGAGGTGGTGTTCACCGCGCAGACTTCGCTATCGGGCGCGCAGGCGTTCTACGCCGACCTCAAGGGGCGTCTGGCCAAGTACGGACGCAGTGCCGATTCGCTGAAAATCATGCCCGGGGTGTTTGTCGTCGTCGGCCAGACAGAAGCCGAAGCGCAGGAAAAATGTGAAACGTTTCAGCAATTGGTCGAACCGGAGGTTGGCGTGGCGTTGCTTGGGCGTATGCTGGGCAACTTCGACTTGTCGAAGTACCCGCTGGACGGCCCGCTACCGGATTTGCCGCTGACCGACAGCGGCCAGCAGAGCCGGCAGAAATTGCTGACTGAACTGGCGGGGCAGGAGAATCTGACCCTCGCCGAATTGGGCCGCAGGATTGCCGGTGGGCGCGGGCATTACAGCCTGATCGGCACCCCGGCGCAGATCGCCGACCGTTTGCAGGAGTGGTTCGAACAGGGCGCGGCGGATGGCTTCAACGTGCTGGTGCCGCACCTGCCGGGCGGGCTCGAAGATTTCGCTAATGGCGTGGTCCCGGAACTGCAGCGCCGTGGGCTGTTCAGAACCGAGTATGAGGGCCGGACCTTGCGCGAAAACCTGGGGCTTGCCCGACCGCAAAACAGATTTGTGTAAACACCCTGTGGTGAGGGGATTTATCCCCGATGGGTGGCGAAAGCCACCCCCAAATCTGCATTCAAATTCGCGATTTTTTTGGGACGGCTACGCCGTCCATCGGGGATAAATCCCCTCACCACAAAGTTGAAATTCACCCTCAATTTGCTGTTAATCAAACAAGAGAGGATTCGATGACTTACACCGCTGCCGAAAACCGCTACGACTCCATTCCTTACCGCCGCGTCGGCCGCAGCGGTCTGGTGCTGCCGGCGCTGTCGCTGGGCCTGTGGCACAACTTCGGCGACAGCACGCCGATCGACACCCAGCGTGCCCTGCTGCGCACCGCGTTCGACCTGGGCATCAACCACTTCGACCTGGCCAACAATTACGGCCCGCCGTACGGCAGCGCCGAGATCAATTTCGGGCGCCTGCTGCGCGAAGACTTCAAGCAGTACCGCGATGAGCTGATCATTTCGAGCAAGGCCGGTTGGGACATGTGGCCCGGCCCGTACGGTCAGGGCGGCGGCTCGCGCAAATACGTGCTGGCCAGCCTCGACCAGAGCCTGCAGCGTCTCGGTCTGGACTACGTGGATATCTTCTATTCGCACCGCTTCGACCCGGACACTCCGCTGGAAGAAACCGCCAGCGCCCTCGCCACCGCCGTGCAACAGGGCAAGGCGCTGTACATCGGCATCTCGTCGTACTCCGGGGTAAAAACCCGCGAGATCGCTGCGCTGCTCAAGGAATGGAAAGTACCGCTGCTGATTCATCAGCCGGCGTACAACCTGCTCAATCGCTGGGTGGAAAAAGACCTGCTCGACACCACCGACGAGCTCGGTACTGGCGTCATCGCCTTCACCCCGCTGGCGCAGGGTCTGTTGACCGACAAGTACCTCAACGGCGTGCCGGCGGATGCGCGGGTCAATCGCCCGGGTGGCGGTTCGCTGCAGGCTTCGCACTTGTCCGAGGCCAACATCGCGCATGTGCGCGCACTGAACGAGATCGCCAAACGTCGCGGCCAGAGCCTGGCGCAACTGGCACTGGCCTGGACCCTGCGTGATCCACGGGTGACCTCGGCGCTGATCGGCGCGAGCCGGCCGGAGCAGATCATCGAGAACGTCGGGGCGTTGAAGAATCTGAGTTTCAGTGCTGAGGAACTGGCGGAGATCGACCGGTTTGCCCAGGAGGGCGGGATCAATCTTTGGGAGAAGCCTTCGACGGCGGAGTGAGTCACCCTCACCCCAGCCCTCTCCCGGAGGGAGAGGGAGCCGACCGAGGTGTCTTGCGTCGTAAGTCGACCTGAGAAACCGGGTCGATTATGGATTCAGCACAGATTGATCAGGTTGGCGTAATTCTGATGCATCCCCCAATCAGTCCCCTCTCCCTCCGGGAGAGGGTTAGGGTGAGGGGCTTTTGATTCTGCTCTGGGCTTCAACGCTCAGCGAAAAAACGGCACATCCCCCAACACCGTAGCCCGCTGCATCACCCGTCGTGCCGGACGGTAATCATCCACCGCGTAATGTTGGGTCACGCGGTTGTCCCAAAACGCAATGTCGTCCTGCTGCCAGCGCCAGCGAATGGTGAACTCCGGCCGGGTCGCGTGGGCGAACAGGAACTTCAGAATCGCCTCGCTCTCGGTGTCCGACAGCTCGTTGATCTTCGAGGTGAAGCCTTCGTTGACGAACAACGAACGGCGTCCGCTCACTGGGTGAGTGCGGATCACCGGGTGTGACAACGGTGGGTTCTTGCGTCGTGCCTCTTCCCACTGTGCCAGCGCTTCCGGCGTGTTGCCGTAGCGTTCCAGCGGAAACGAGCGAGTGAAATCGTGAGTTGCAGTCAACCCTTCGAGCAAGGTTTTCATCGGTGCCGACAGTGCTTCATACGCGGCAATCCCGCTGGCCCACAATGTATCGCCGCCGAACTCTGGCAGCAGTTTGGCGCTGAGCACTGCGCCCATCGCCGGCGTTGGCAGGAAGGTCACGTCGGTGTGCCAGATCGCGTTGTCACGGACATCGGTGACCGCGGTGTCGAGGATCAGCACTTCGGGCTGCTCCGGCACGTTCGGGTAAATCGGATGGATGTGCAGGTCGCCGAAGTACGCGGCGAAACGTGCCTGTTGCGAAGGCTCGATCGGCTGGTTGCGGAAGAACAGCACCTGATATTTGAGCAACGCCTGCTCGATGGCATTGCGCTGTTCCAGGTTCAACGGCTGGCTGACGTCGACGCCGCTGATCTGCGCGCCGAGGGCCGAGCTTAATGGGGTGATGGTCAGGCTGCTCATGGTGGGTCTCTGGAATTCGGGTTTTGAGCTTTTGGTGGGAGCGGGCTTGCTCCGGGCGGCGTTCCGACGAATGCGGTGTGTCAGAAGACATTTCTGTGACTGATACACCGCATTCGCGAGCAAGCCCGCTCCCACAGGTTTTGGATGGCAAGTATTCAATGCGCCTGGCCGTGCCACGGCACCAGTTTGCGCTGCAGGGCACGCAGGCCCATTTCCATGGCGAAGGCGATCAGGGCGATCACCAGAATCCCCAGCACCACCACATCGGTGACCAGAAATTGCGCAGCCGACTGCACCATGAACCCCAAACCGCTGGTGGCGGCGATCAGTTCGGCGGCGACCAGGGTCGACCAGCCAACACCCAGACCAATGCGCACACCAGTGAGAATGTCCGGCAGGGCGCTGGGCAAAATCACATGGCGGATCAGTTGTGCGCGAGTGGCACCGAGCGACTGCGCAGCGCGCAATTTCGCCGGGTCAACGGTGCGCACGCCGGTCGCGGTAGCGATGGCGATCGGCGCGAAAATCGCCAAGTAGATCAGCAGCACTTTCGACAACTCGCCGATGCCACACCAGATCACGATCAGCGGCAGATAAGCCAATGGCGGAATCGGCCGGTAGAACTCGATCAACGGATCAAGCACACCACGGGCAATACGGTTGGCGCCGATGGCGATGCCCACCGGCACCGCGGTCAAAATCGCGAAACCGAGGCCCAGACCGATGCGGCTCAGGCTCGCGCCCAGGTGCTGCCACAGAGTTGAATCCATGTAACCGGTGGTCGCCAGCAACCAGCCTTTTTGCAGCACGGCGGACGGTGGCGGCAGGAACAGCGGTTCGATCAAACCGGTGGCAGTCACGGCCCACCAGATCACCAGCAAGGCGAACAGGGTCAGCAGGCTGATCCACCGCGTACTGAGGTTGCGGCGCTGCGGTATCGCCACCGATGGGGTTTTCACTACCGGGGCGGAAACGTCGTAACTGCTCATGCGCGCTCCTGCCGTTGTACGGCGCTGCGTTGCGAGAACACTTTGCTCAGCACGTGCTCGCGGGTTTCGATAAAACGCGGGTCGGATTTGATCGCCCGCGCCGACTCACCGGCAGCGTAGCGTTGACCGAAATCCAGCTGCAGACGCTCGACGATCTGCCCCGGATTCGGCGCCAGCAGAATCAGGTCGGTGGCGAGGAATACCGCTTCTTCGATGTCGTGGGTAATCAGGAACACCGGTTTTGCAGTGCGCTGCCAGACTTGCAGCAACAGCTCCTGCATCTGCTCGCGGGTGAATGCGTCGAGGGCGCCGAAAGGTTCGTCCATCAGCAGCACGCGCGGGTCGGCGGCGAGGGCGCGGGCCAGGCCGACGCGCTGTTTCTGGCCCCCGGAAAGTTGCCAGATGCGGCGATTTTCGAAACCGGAAAGGTCGACCAGCGCGAGCATTTCCCGGGCGATCTTTTCGCGTTTGTCCTTGGCGACACCGGCCAGTTCCAGACCGAACGCGACGTTGGCCAGCACGTCCTGCCACGGCAGCAGCGCATCATCCTGGAACACCACGCCACGTTCGGCGCTCGGGCCTTTGACCGGCACGCCGTCGAGGGTGATGCGCCCGGCGCTGGGTTCGACGAAGCCGGCAATCAGGTTCAACAGCGAAGTCTTGCCACTGCCGGACGGGCCGAGGGCGACCAGCAATTGCTGAGGCCCGAGGGTCAGGGAAATGTCCGCCAGCACCGGTTCCGGGCTGCCGGGATACTGTGCGCTGATGCGCTCCAGCTGTAGCAAGGCCATCGCAGTCCACTCCCGATCAATTGGTGATGTATTTGGCGCTGACGTACGGCGCGTAGTCCGGCAGTACGGCTTCGACCTTGCCTTGCTCCTTGAGGAACACGGCGGTGTCGGTAATGGCTTTGGTGGTCGGCGCGCCGAGTGTGATCACCTGATCAGCCGCCAGCGGGTAGACGTTGCCTTGCAGCAGCAATGGAATGTCGCTGGCCTTGGCGCCGGAGAGCTTCACCAGCTTGTCGACGTGGGACTGATCGGCGAGCCAGGCTTTGGGAGCCTTGCGGTAATCGGCGTAGGCGTCGAGGGTGACCTTGGCGAACGCGGTGACGATTTCCGGGTGTTTCTCGGCGAAGTCTTTGCGCACGATCCACGCATCGAAGGTCGGCGCGCCGAACTTGGCCAGTTCGCCGGAAGTGATCAGCACTTTACCGTTTTCCTTGGCCACACCGAGCGCCGGATCCCACACGTAAGTGGCGTCGATATCACCGCGTTTCCACGCGGCGATGATCGCTGGCGGGGCGAGGTTGAGCACGGTGACTTTCGACGGATCGATGTTCCAGTGCTTCAGCGCGGCGAGCAGGCTGTAGTGACCGGTGGACACGAACGGCACGGCGATTTTCTTGCCGACCAGATCCTGCGGGGTCTTGATCCCGGAACCGTCGCGAGCGACCAGTGCTTCAGCGGCGCCGATCTGGGTGGCGATGAGGAAGGTTTCCACCGGAACCTTGCGGGTGATGGCGGCGGTCAACGGGCTGGAACCGAGGTAGCCAATCTGCACGTCACCGGAAGCGATGGCAGCGATGATGTCGGCGCCGTTATCGAACTTGCGCCAGCTGATGTCGGCCTTGGTGGCTTTTTCGTAGGCGCCATCGGCCTGGGCGACTTTCGCCGGGTCGACGGTGGTCTGGTAGGCGACGGTAAGGTCGGCGGCCTGCGCCAGAAAGCTCGCAGCAGCCAACGAGGCCACGGCCAGCAGGCGAAGCGGGAAATTCAGTTTCATGGGGGAGTGCTCCAAATCAGGCGACCGACGATCGGCGTGAAAGGAGACTAAATGATCTAAGAATCTAAAAATAAATAACTTTTTAGACTTAGCTTATGAGCGGAAAAATCTAAGGCGTGAGGGATTGTGGATACTTCGGATCTTGTGTCAGACGTTAGGTCTTTACCCCCTCACCCCAACCCTCTCCCCCAAGGGGGCGAGGGGGAAAGGGAGCCGATCTTTATGCTTTTCAAGGCCTGAGTTCGGCTGGATATTTCAGGTCGGCGTCAATCTCAAGAGCACCTGAATCAGTCCCCTCTCCCTCCGGGAGAGGGTTAGGGTGAGGGGCTTTTAATTACTGATCGCCAGAATGCTCGCCTGATACGACCCGACAAACACATCGAAATCGCCAACCTCGTTCTGCTCCAGCTCAGCCTGTTGCGCCAGCGACGAACGCGCCAGCTCTTCAAACTTCGCCTGTTCATCAGCAGCCAATGGCTCGCTGCGGAAGAACTCGGCATGCGCCTGACTCTGGCGCAGGGAGAATTGCGCGAAGCTTTCCTTGTGCTCGGCCATGGTCGCCAGCACTTGGGCCGATGGGGTCAGGGACGAATCCTTGACCTTGGCCAGTTGCGCGTCGAGCGCCTTGCTGTGTGCGTCGCCGCCATGGCTCTGATCGAGCAGGGCCGCCAGCGGTGCGATTTTTTCCAGCAGCTCGGCTGCCCAAACCTTCAATTCGACCGCTTCACCGTCACGCTGCAATTGCAGGCCCGGACGGCGACCTTCCTTGACCACGCTGAGGAAGTTCGAAGTGGCATTTCCGCACGAAGTGTTGGTCAGCAGCGGACTGTCGTTCAGCGCGCAATACAGCAGGAACGCGTCGAGGAAGCGCGATTCGGTGACGTCGATGCCCATCGGCAGGAACGGGTTGATATCCAGGCAACGCACTTCGACGTACTGAATGCCCCGGGCCATCAGCGCCTGGATCGGCCGCTCGCCGGTGTAGGTCACGCGTTTCGGGCGGATGTTGGAGTAGTACTCGTTTTCGATCTGCAGGATGTTGGTGTTGAGCTGTACCCACTCGCCATCCTGGTGCGTGCCGACTTCCACGTACGGCGGGTATGGCGTGGCCACGGCCTTGCGCAGGCTGTCGGTGTAGCTCGCCAGATCGTTGTAGCACGGCGTCAGGCCGGCCTGGGCGTTGCTCTGGTAACCGAGGTCGCTCATGCGCAGGCTGGTGGCGTACGGCAGATACAAAGTATCCGGATCGAGCTGTTCCAGTTGATGCGAGCGCCCACGGAGGAAACCGGCATCCAGCGCCGGCGAAGCCCCGAACAGGTACATCAGCAGCCAGCTGTAGCGGCGGAAGTTACGGATCAGCGCGATGTACGACGACGACTGGAAATCGCGGTCGGTGCCGACGTAACCCTCGGCTTCGCGCAGCAGCGGCCAGAGCTTTTCCGGCAGGGAAAAGTTGTAGTGAATCCCGGCGATGCACTGCATGGTCTTGCCGTACCGCAGGGCCAGGCCCTTGCGGTAGACGTACTTGAGCTGACCGATGTTGGAGGTGCCGTAATAGGCGATCGGGATGTCTTCCTCGGCCGGCAACGGGCACGGCATCGATGGACTCCACAGGTACTCGTTGCCGAGCTTGCTGTAGGCAAAGCGATGAATCTTGTCCAGGCTCGCCAGCGTATCGGCCGGATCGGGCAGGGCGGGGGTGATGAATTCCAGCAGCGACTCGGAATAGTCGGTGGTGATCTGTTCATTGGTCAGCGCGGAACCCAAGGCTTCCGGGTGCGGCGTTTGCGCCAGACGACCTTCACTGGTCACGCGCAGGCATTCACGTTCGATACCGTGGAGGCACTGTTCGAGCAGAGAGAGGTTGGCGCGCTCGCCGAGCAGAGCCAGGCGGCGGTTGAGAAGTTCGCTCAATTTGGATTCCTTCACGCGTCAGTCGCCCCAATATGGGGGTGGGCAGGACGGTCTACAAGGGTGAAGTTGAAACTGGCGTTTTCGCCTGGTTTTTTGGGCTCACGAAGCCCCTTTCGAACCGCCGACTTCAATCCCTGAATCTGGCAGATGCACGCGAAGATTATGCGGTCCCTGTGGGAGCGGGCTTGCTCGCGAATGCGGTGTATCAGTCACTGCCATGCACACTGACACGCCCCCTTCGCGAGCAAGCCCGCTCTCACAGAAAAGCTCGACGCTGCGATCACAGCGCCGAAATTAACTCAAAATGATGAACAACATCTACAGGACAGCGAACGTGCCTTGCGCTTTTGCGACCAGTTTGTCGCCCTGCATCACGTCGGCCTCGACCACCAGCGTGCGGCGGCCCGGGTGGATGACCCGCGCCGTGCACAGCACCTCACCGTCGGCTACGGCGCGGATGTAGTTGATCTTGCACTCGATGGTCGCGCTCTGCTGATCGAAGCCGTGGGTGCTGGAACAGGCCAGCCCCATGGCGATATCGACCAGACTGAACAGCGCGCCACCGTGCAACTTGCCGCCGCGATTGCGCAGTTGTGGTTCCAGCACCAGGACGACTTGCGCCACCCCGGTTTCCAGGCTTTGCAGGCGGCAGCCCAACAGCTTGAAAAACGCGCTCTCGACGAGCCCGGCCGGAACTTCCATCAGCGTTTCTTCAACTGCTTGGCGTTGGCGAACAGCGAAGCCATGGCGTTGTTCACCGGTGCGGCTGTGGCCGTTTCCTTGCGTGGCGCGCTGTTCGACGACTGGCGCGGTGCCGAGCCCGGACGCGAACCACGGGCACCGTCGATTTTCTCGCCCGGGGTGTCGCTCATGCGCATCGACAGGCCGACGCGCTTGCGCGGGATGTCGACTTCCATGACCTTCACTTTCACCACGTCACCGGCCTTCACCGCTTCGCGTGGGTCCTTGATGAACTTCTCCGACAACGCCGAGATGTGCACCAGGCCGTCCTGATGCACGCCGATGTCGACGAACGCGCCGAACGCGGTCACGTTGGTGACGACGCCTTCGAGGATCATCCCCAGTTGCAGGTCTTTCAGGTCTTCGACGCCTTCCTGGAACTCGGCGGTCTTGAACTCCGGACGCGGGTCGCGACCGGGTTTTTCCAGTTCTTGCAGGATGTCGGTGACGGTGGGCAGACCGAAGGTCTCGTCGGTGAACTTCTTCGGGTCCAGACGCTTGAGGAACGCGGCGTCGCCGATCAGCGAGCGAATGTCGCGGTCGGTTTCAGCGGCGATGCGCTGTACCAGTGGATAGGCTTCCGGGTGAACAGCCGAGGAATCGAGCGGGTTGTCGCCGTTCATCACGCGCAGGAAGCCTGCGGCCTGTTCGAAGGTTTTCTCGCCCAGACGCGCAACTTTCTTCAGCGCTGCACGGGTCTTGAACGCGCCGTGCTCGTCACGGTGAGCGACGATGTTCTGCGCCAGGGTCGCGTTGAGGCCGGAAATTCGCGCCAGCAAGGCCACCGAGGCGGTGTTTACATCGACGCCGACGGCGTTTACGCAGTCCTCGACCACCGCATCCAGACCACGCGCCAGTTTCAGCTGCGACACGTCGTGCTGGTACTGGCCGACACCGATGGATTTCGGATCGATCTTCACCAGTTCGGCCAGTGGATCCTGCAGACGACGGGCGATGGACACCGCGCCACGGATCGACACGTCCAGATCCGGGAACTCCTTGGCCGCCAGTTCCGACGCCGAGTACACCGAGGCGCCGGCCTCGGAGACCATGACCTTGGTCATCTTCATCGCTGGATACTTTTTGATCAGCTCGATTGCCAGTTTGTCGGTTTCGCGGCTGGCGGTGCCGTTGCCGATGGCGATCAGGTCAACCGAGTGCTTGGCGCACAGGGCGGCCAGAATCGCGATGGTCTGATCCCACTTGTTGTGCGGCACGTGCGGGTAAACCGTGGCGTGATCCAGCAGTTTGCCGGTGGAGTCGACCACCGCGACCTTGCAGCCGGTACGCAGGCCCGGGTCGAGGCCCAGGGTGGCGCGCGGGCCGGCCGGCGCGGCCAGCAACAGGTCGTGCAGGTTATGGGCGAAGACGTTGATCGCCTCGGTTTCGGCACTGTCGCGCAGTTCGCCGAGCAGGTCGGTTTCGAGGTGAGTGTAAAGCTTGACCTTCCAGGTCCAGCGCACCACTTCGCCGAGCCATTTGTCGGCGGGGCGGTTCTGGTTCTGGATGCCGAATTGCTGGCCGATCATGCCTTCGCACGGGTGCATGGTGCCCGGCAGCTCGTCGCCGACTTTCAGCGCGGAGCTGAGGATGCCTTCGTTGCGGCCACGGAAAATCGCGAGTGCGCGGTGCGACGGCATGCTTTTCAGCGGCTCGTCGTGTTCAAAGTAATCGCGGAACTTCGCGCCTTCTTCTTCCTTGCCGGCGATCACGCGGGCGCTGATGGTCGCTTCCTGCTTGAGGAAGTTGCGCAGCTTTTCCAGCAGGCTGGCGTCTTCGGCGAAACGCTCCATCAGGATGTACTTGGCGCCTTCCAGCGCAGCTTTCACATCGGCTACGCCTTTCTCGGCGTCGACGAAGCGTGCGGCTTCGGTTTCTGGCGTCAGGCTCGGGTCGTTGAACAGGCCATCGGCCAACTCGCCGAGGCCGGCTTCCAGGGCAATCTGGCCCTTGGTGCGGCGCTTCTGCTTGTACGGCAGGTACAAGTCTTCGAGGCGGGTCTTGGTGTCGGCGAGCTTGATGTCGCGTTCGAGGGCAGGGGTGAGTTTGCCCTGCTCCTGGATGCTGGCGAGGATACTGATGCGCCGTTCGTCGAGTTCTCGCAGGTAGCGCAGACGCTCTTCCAGATGACGCAACTGGGTGTCATCGAGGCTGCCGGTGACTTCTTTCCGGTAACGGGCGATGAAGGGAACGGTAGAGCCTTCATCGAGTAGCGCGACGGCCGCTTCGACCTGTTGCGGGCGTACGCCGAGTTCCTCGGCGATGCGGCTGTTGATGCTGTCCATAAAACCACCTGACATATTGTGAAAGCAGGCTCGCAGGCACGGAAATAAAGGCCCGGAGTCTGGTTGAGCGGCTAGAAAATTGCCGCTGCCTGGGTCAAAAGGCACCCCATTGACCCGTGAAATCGAATAATTACTGCGCAGGCCCGGAAAATATCGCGGCCACCTGCGGTAACGATTCAGACGTTGCCTGGCACAAAACGCCGCGCATTATAACCAGCGTTCTGTCATTCGGGGGTGTAGCAGTCTGTAGGTAGAAACCCCGGTTTTCTGGCAGTGAAGGAAAAATCTGCTAACAATGCACACGGTGCGTATAACGGCAGCTACGCCATAATGCGCGCCGAGCTAAAAGGAGCATCCAATGAGCAGCACTGCAAACAATGCTGAAGGCGAAAAAATTCTAATTGTTGACGACGATCCGGGGCTGAGCAGCCTGCTGGAACGCTTTTTCGTCAGCAAGGGCTACCGCGCCCGTGCCGTACCGAACACCGAGCAAATGGACCGTCTGCTGTCGCGTGAAGTGTTCAATCTGGTCGTCCTCGACCTGATGCTGCCGGGCGAAGACGGCCTGACCGCATGCCGTCGCCTGCGGGCGGCGAATAATCAGATTCCGATCATCATGCTCACCGCCAAGGGCGATGAGATGAGCCGCATCAAGGGCCTGGAACTGGGCGCCGATGACTATCTGGCCAAGCCGTTCAACCCGGACGAGTTGATGGCACGGGTCAAAGCGGTTCTGCGTCGTCAGGCCGCACCGGTGCCGGGCGCGCCGGGCAGCGAAGACGAAAACGTCACCTTCGGTGATTACGTGCTGTCGCTGGCGACCCGCGAGCTGAAACGTGGCGAAGAAGTGCACATGCTCACCACCGGTGAGTTTGCGGTACTCAAGGCGCTGGTAATGAACGCGCGTCAGCCGCTGACCCGCGACAAACTGATGAACCTGGCCCGTGGCCGCGAGTGGGATGCCCTGGAGCGTTCCATCGACGTGCAGATTTCCCGCCTGCGCCGGATGATCGAGCCGGATCCGTCGAAACCACGCTATATCCAGACTGTCTGGGGTGTGGGCTACGTGTTCGTACCGGACGGCGCCGCCACCAAGTGATCGGCGATTTGTAGGAGCGGGTCTGCGCCGATCGGGTTGAACGACCCTCTGCGCAGACTCGCAATCCGCAATATGCGAGCATGGCTCGCTCCTGCAAGTGTGTAACGGTTATCGATGAAAACCCCCGTCTGGTTCCCCCAAAGTTTTTTCTCCCGCACCCTGTGGCTGGTGCTCATCGTCGTGCTGTTTTCCAAGGCGCTGACCCTGGTTTATCTGTTGATGAACGAGGACGTGCTGGTGGATCGCCAATACAGCCACGGCGTCGCCCTGACGTTGCGCGCCTATTGGGCGGCCGATGAAGAAAATCGCGCAAAGATTGCCGATGCCGCAACCCTGATCCGGGTAGTCGGCGCCGGTGTACCGGAGGGCGAACAACACTGGCCTTACAGTGAAATCTATCAGCGGCAGATGCAGGCGGAGCTGGGCGCCGACACCGAAGTGCGTTTGCGCATGCACTCGCCGCCGGCGCTGTGGGTGCGTGCGCCAAGCCTCGGCGACGGTTGGCTGAAAGTGCCGCTGTACCCGCATCCGCTGCGCGGGCAGAAAATCTGGAACGTACTCGGCTGGTTCCTCGCCATCGGCTTGCTGTCCACCGCCTCGGCGTGGATTTTCGTCAGCCAGCTCAACCAGCCTTTGAAGCGTCTGGTATATGCCGCGCGGCAACTCGGTCAGGGTCGCAGCGTGCGCCTGCCGATCAGCGATACGCCCAGCGAGATGACCGAGGTGTATCGCGCCTTCAACCAGATGGCCGAAGACGTCGAACAGGCCGGTCGCGAGCGCGAGCTGATGCTGGCCGGGGTCTCCCATGATTTGCGCACGCCGCTGACCCGCTTGCGTCTGTCGCTGGAGCTGATGGGTGATCGCAACGATCTGACCGATGACATGGTGCGCGACATCGAAGACATGGACGCGATTCTCGATCAGTTCCTCGCGTTCATTCGCGACGGTCGTGACGAGTCGGTGGAGGAAGTGGACCTGAGCGATCTGGTGCGTGAGGTGGCCGCGCCGTACAACCAGAGCGAAGAGAAGGTGCGCTTGCGCCTGGAGCCGATCCAGCCGTTTCCGCTGCGTCGAGTGTCGATGAAACGCCTGCTGAACAACCTGATCGGCAACGCCCTGAACCATGCCGGCAGTGGCGTCGAGGTCGCGGCTTATGTGTCCGGTGATACCAGCGCACCGTACGTGGTGTTGAGCGTGATGGACCGGGGGGCGGGGATCGATCCGTCGGAGCTTGAGGCGATCTTCAACCCGTTCACCCGTGGCGACCGTGCCCGGGGCGGGAAAGGTACCGGGCTGGGGTTGGCGATCGTGAAGCGGATTGCTTCGATGCATGGCGGCAATGTCGAGCTGCGCAACCGCTCCGGAGGCGGACTGGAAGCGCGGGTGCGGTTGCCATTGGGGTTGATGTTGCCGCGCGATGCGGTCTGACGATCGGGATATTCAGCGGGGCTGATGGCCCCTTCGCGAGCAAGCCCGCTCCCACAGGGGGAACGCATTCCAAAATGTGGGAGCGGGCTTGCTCCCGAAGGCGGCCTGTCAGCCGCCATATTTCCAACGGATCAACCTTTGCCTTTGGTCCGGGTCATATTCGGCCCGCCATTCTTCTCAAGGTGTTCGATGATGATCCCCGCCACGTTCTTGCCGGTGGTGGTCTCGATCCCTTCCAGGCCCGGCGACGAGTTCACCTCCATCACCAGCGGCCCGTGGTTCGAGCGCAGGATATCCACACCCGCCACGGCCAGCCCCATGACCTTGGCCGCGCGCAACGCGGTCATGCGTTCTTCCGGGGTGATCTTGATCAGGCTGGCGCTGCCGCCTCGGTGCAGGTTGGAGCGGAATTCCCCAGGCTTGGCCTGACGCTTCATCGCTGCGATCACCTTGTCGCCGACCACGAAGCAGCGGATGTCGGCACCGCCGGCTTCCTTGATGTATTCCTGGACCATGATGTTCTGCTTCAGGCCCATGAACGCCTCGATCACCGATTCGGCAGCCGTAGCGGTTTCGCACAGCACCACGCCGATGCCCTGGGTGCCTTCCAGCACCTTGATTACCAGCGGCGCGCCGTTGACCATGTCGATCAGGTCGGGAATGTCATCCGGCGAGTGGGCGAAACCGGTGACCGGCAGGCCGATGCCACGACGCGACAGCAGTTGCAGCGAACGCAATTTGTCCCGCGAGCGGGCGATGGCCACCGATTCGTTGAGCGGAAACACCCCCATCATTTCGAACTGGCGCAACACGGCGCAACCGTAGAACGTCACCGACGCACCGATCCGCGGGATTACCGCATCGAACCCTTCCAGCGGCTTGCCGCGATAGTGGATCTGCGGCTTGTGGCTGGCGATGTTCATGTAGGCGCGCAGGGTGTCGATCACCACCATTTCATGCCCGCGCTCGGTGCCGGCCTCGACCAGACGACGGGTGGAATACAGACGCGGATTCCGCGACAGCACAGCGATCTTCATGCAACACCTGTGGAGGAGGTAGATACCGGGAACACCGGCTTGTCTTGTACATATTTGATGCCCGGATTGACCACCAGTTGGCCATCGATCAGGGCTTTGGAACCGAGCAACAGGCGATAGCGCATGGACTTGCGGCAGGCGAGGGTGAACTCGACTGCCCAGACCCGATCACCGAGGGCCAGGGTGGTGCTGATCACATAGCGCACCTGCGCCTGGCCGTTGGAGCTTTTGATGGTTTTGCGCGTCACCAGCGGTGCTTCGCAGCGCCGGTGACGCAACTGCACCACCGTGCCCAGGTGCGCCGTGAAACGCACCCACTTCTGGCCGTCGCGTTCGAATGGCTCGATGTCGGTGGCATGCAGGCTGGAGGTGCTTGCGCCGGTGTCGATTTTCGCCCGCAGGCCGGCGACTCCCAGATCAGGGAGCGCCACCCACTCGCGCAGACCGACAACGGTCAAATGGTCAAATGTCTTCAAAGGTACTCAACCGGCAGAAACCGCTCGGGCCGCGTACGGCCGAATTCGCGGTATTCACGCAGAATAAGGGTTAAAAGGCGACAGATATCTACGGCCCGGATCGCCGACCCCTCAAGCAGGTGTCGGCTGGTGTGCATTGTAATCCGGGACGGGGTCATTCATGGCACGACAGAAACGGTAGTACAGTTCATCAATATTTCAGAATGAGGAAATTCCATGGCACAAAAAAGCGAAGAGGACGACAAGGTCCGTCTCGACAAGTGGTTGTGGGCTGCACGTTTTTATAAGACCCGGGCTCTGGCCAAAGCGGCCATCGAGAGTGGCAAGGTGCATTGCCGAGGCGACCGCTGCAAGCCTGGCAAAGAGCCACGCATTGGCGATGAGTTCGAGATTCGTACCGGTTTTGAAGAGCGCACAGTGAGGGTCGAAGCCTTGTCGATCGTGCGTCGCGGCGCGCCCGAAGCGCAGACGCTGTATACCGAGACCGAGGCGAGTATTGCCAAACGTGAAGCGGCAGCGGCGATGCGCAAGGCCGGGGCGTTAGGTGTGAGTACCGACGGCAAACCGAGCAAGAAGCAGCGGCGGGATCTGTTTAAATTTCGTGGGAACAGTAATAGCGATTGACCGGCACGGCGCACCATTGTGGCGAGGAAGCTTGCTCCCGCTGGAGGCCGAAGGACTCCCAATCCAGTCGATCATGTATTTCAAAGTACAACCGAGTCGACTGGTTCAGTGACTGCTACGCAGCCAAGCGGGAGCAAGCTCCCTCACCACAGGTGTGTGCAAACTGTCAGTTCGCGGCAGACACCACACTCATCCGCGAAACCAGCGGCAGTTTGCCCAGCAAAGCGAAAATCGGCGCAGTCACCTTCAGCCAGAAGTTGGCGGCGTGATAGGCAAACGGCGTGTAGTAACCCCAGCCCAACGCCCACACCGCCAGCAGCATGCCGCCGATGTAATCGTCTTGGCCCCAATGCGCGCCGGCCACCAGACGTGGCAGCATGAACAGTAACGCCAGGCCCCAGACTGTCAGGAACTGGCCGACTGAGCGGCTAAACACGCCCATGTACAGCGCCCAGATCAGCAACACCGAAGCGTGGTCACCAGGGAAGCTCTGGCTCGAGCGATCCTTCAGCTCCCAGGCTTTTTCCAGATGCGGGAAATAGTCGCTCAGGTGCACCGCGCCTTCCAGCACCATCGATGGGCTGCTGTGCTGCCAGTCCATGTAGTCGGCGAATTTGGAAAACAGCGCGCGAATCACCACCATCAGCAGCAGAATCGAGAAAAAACCGAAGAAGGCGCGACGTACATCAATCGCCTTGAACACCCAGTCGCCCTTGATCAGCAGCGTCAGCAGGATCAGACCGACGACGATGTCGAACGGACGCAGACTTGCAATTGCCCAGATGTGGAGCCATATGGGGTTGCTGGCCAGTGGTGCATTGAGTGAGCGGAACAGCCACTCGTCGAAAATCACACACAGCATCTGGCCCGTAGGCCATAACCAGAAAGCCAGTAGCGCTAATGGCACGACGTTGCACAGAACCAGCCGGCCGAGGTTCCACCTTGATTGGAACAAACCCGGATTGTTCATAAAATGCCTCCCGTGGCTGAACGTTTTGCACCAAACAGGTGCGAAGAAAGCGCGGGATTTTCATCTTTTGTAACCTTTTTGTCATCAATTCAGATACCCAGACCTATGACCGACCTACCGGATACCGACTACACCCAACGCTTCATCTTCGATGACAGCGACACTCGCGGCGAACTGGTGGCGCTGGAACGCAGCTACGCCGAAGTCCTCGCCAAGCACCCGTACCCGGAGCCGGTCGCGCAGTTGCTGGGCGAACTGATGGCGGCCGCTTCGTTGCTGGTGGGCACCCTGAAGTTCGACGGCTTGCTGATTTTGCAGGCACGCTCCGAAGGGCCGATTCCGCTGCTGATGATCGAATGCTCCAGCGAGCGCGAGATCCGTGGTCTGGCGCGATACAACGCCGAGCAGATCGCTGCGGATGCCACGCTTGCCGACCTGATGCCGGGCGGTGACCTGACCCTGACCGTCGACCCGACGATCGGCCAGCGTTACCAGGGTATCGTCGACCTCGATGGTGAAACCCTGTCCGAGTGCTTCACCAATTATTTCGTCATGTCGCAACAGGTCGGCACCCGCTTCAAGCTGTTCGCCGACGGCCGCCGTGCTCGCGGAATGCTACTGCAGCAACTGCCGGCCGACCGCCTGAAAGACGAAGAAGAGCGCGCCGAAAGCTGGCAGCACATCACCGCCCTGGCCAGCACCCTGACCGCCGATGAATTGCTCAGCCTGGACAACGAAACCGTGCTGCATCGCCTCTACCACGAAGAGCAGGTGCGCCTGTTCGATGTGCAGAACCTGCGCTTCCGTTGCAGCTGCTCGCGGGAACGCTCGGGCAATGCGCTGGTCAGTCTGGGTCTGGAAGATGCGCAGGCACTGGTGGCTGAACGCGGCGGCGAAGTCGAGATCGATTGCCAGTTCTGCAACCAGCGTTACCTGTTCGATGCGGCCGATATTGCTCAATTGTTCGCTGGCGCAGGCGTCGACACGCCGTCAGATACCCGGCACTAAAACGGTTCAGCGCAGGTAAATTCACTGCGTAACGACGGAATTTCGCCGTTACGACGGGAGGACCCTACTCTTTTTGGGCTTTTCTGGCATAATCCGGCCCACTTTTTTCGCGGTAGTAGTGCACGACTTTCTACTACAAAACGTTTGGAGCACACTCGGCCACTGGCCGACGGGGAACCTCATGACGCAAGCCAATAACGCCGTGTACACCGATCTGAGTGTTGATGATCTGGTTAAAGAAGCCCTGCAACGCGGTGAGGGCGAGCTTGCCGATACCGGCGCTCTGGTAGTCCGCACCGGTCATCGCACCGGCCGTTCGCCAGTCGATCGTTTCATCGTTGAAGAGCCTTCCACCCAGGCCGCTATCGCCTGGGGCCCGATCAACCGCAAGTTCCCGGCCGACAAGTTCGACGCGCTGTGGGCTCGTGTCGAGGCGTTCAACAACGCGCAAGAGCACTTTGTTTCCCACGTGCATGTAGGTGCGGCTGAAGATCACTACCTGGCCGTGAAAATGACCACCCAGACTGCCTGGCAGAACCTGTTCGGTCGTTGCCTGTTCATCAACCCGGCCCAGTACAACCCGGCCGGTCGTGATGAGTGGCAAGTGCTCAACGTGGCCAACTTCGAGTGCGTGCCTGAGCGTGACGGCACCAACTCCGACGGTTGCGTGATCATCAACTTCGCGCAGAAGAAAGTGCTGATCGCCGGTATGCGTTACGCCGGTGAAATGAAGAAAGCCATGTTCTCCGTGCAGAACTTCCTGCTGCCGGCCGCTGACGTGCTGCCAATGCACTGCGCTGCCAACATCGGCGAAGAAGGCGACGTGACCCTGTTCTTCGGTCTGTCGGGCACCGGTAAAACCACCCTGTCCGCCGACGAGAGCCGTTACCTGATCGGTGACGACGAACACGGCTGGGGCGAAGGCGTTGTCTTCAACATCGAAGGCGGCTGCTATGCCAAGTGCATCGACCTGTCCGAGAAGAACGAGCCGGTCATCTGGAAAGCCATCAAGCACGGCGCAGTCCTGGAAAACGTGGTCATCGACGACGCCAAGCATGCCGACTACGCCGATGTCAGCCTGACCCAGAACAGCCGCGCGGCCTACCCGCTGGAGCACGTTGCCAAGCGTTCCGAGAAGAACCTGGGCGGCGAGCCAAACGCGGTGATCTTCCTGACCTGCGACCTGACCGGCGTGCTGCCGCCAGTGTCGATCCTCAATGAAGAACAAGCGGCCTATCACTTCCTGTCCGGCTACACCGCGCTGGTGGGCTCGACTGAAATGGGTTCGGGCAGCGGCATCAAGTCGACCTTCTCCACCTGCTTCGGCGCACCGTTCTTCCCGCGCCCGGCTGGCGAATACGCAGAACTGCTGATCAAGCGCATCCGTGGCTTCGGCTCCAAGGTCTACCTGGTCAACACCGGCTGGACCGGCGGTGGCTACGGCGTCGGCAAACGCTTCAACATCCCGACCACCCGTGCGGTGATCGCAGCGATCCAGAGCGGCGCGCTGATCGGTGCCGCCACCGAGCACCTGGACACCATCAACCTCGACGTGCCACTGGCCGTACCGGGCGTTGAAACCAACCTGCTCAACCCACGCAACACCTGGGCTGACAAGGCTGCCTACGACGAAGCTGCCAAGGCGCTGGCCGGTCTGTTCATCGAGAACTTCAAGAAGTTCGAAGTGAGCGACGCGATCAAGGCTGCGGGTCCTAAGTTGTAAGGCTTAGTTCTGGTGAATAAAAAAGCCGCCTCTTAGGGGCGGCTTTTTTGTGGGTGTTCATTTTCTCAATGAGCCAATGCATTCAAAACATGAACCGGGTCGTTATGAATGGCCTTGAGCAAAGCTTTTGCCGGCCCGGTTGGCTCGCGACGGCCCTGTTCCCAATTTCGTAGAGTGCCGAGTTGGACGTCGATCAGTGCCGCAAATTTGGTCTGGGTCAAACCGGTAGCTTTACGAATTTCTTTGACCTGCAATGCATCAACGTGGAATTCGCGAGAAGGTGTGCGCTCGCCTCGTACGATCTCGTCCATCTCTTGCACACTTTCCATCAGCTCATCAAAAAATTTGCTCATGGTCATCTCCATTTTTCGATCAAGACCTTGAGTGCTTTACGCTCATCGCTGGACAGATCGTGTTGTTCATTTTTAGGGTAGATCATCAATAACCCGATTTGTGACGCCGAAACGAAGTGGTAGTAAATAACACGTGCTCCGCCTCGCTTGCCGTGTCCTTTCGCTGCAATTCGGGTTTTGCGAATCCCGCCTGTGCCTTCAATTACATCGCCAATCGAAGGGCTTACAACCAGTTGCTTCTGAAAAGCGGCGTACGTGTCATCATCCAGCAGCTCTTTTACTCGACGGGTAAAGATCCGAGTCTCAATAAAAATCATCGTAAATGTACGCCATTGGCTTACTTTTCAGCAATGCTGAAGTGATTTGAGTAGATGACTGGTAAGTGATCGTTCTCATGTCGAACATGGGAACGATCTGATCACTCAACCTCAGACTGGAGCTTTCCAGCCGAGCATCTGCTGCTGCGCGACCTGCAGCAGGTCACAGCCATCCTGCGTCAGCAGATAGAGGGCGTGGGTGATGTGTGGGATGTCTTCGACGTCGGCTTGTTTGAAGCTGAGGCAGTAGAGGGTTTTCAGCAGGTCGCTGGAGGCGCGCAGGCGTTGGACGGCGCATTCGAGGATGTCTTGCGGGTTGGCCGTTGTGTCGATGATCAGGGGCTTGGTGTCGGTGAGGTTGGATTCGAGTGAGCGGTAGCGATCAGCGGGTAATTGATTCCATGTTTTCATTTTGTTGATCCTCAAATGCTTCAAGTGAAGCCACCACATCGTGACCAAGCGACAGGAGGCGACTGTGTTCGGGTTGGTCAACCGGTGAGGATCGTGCACAGACCCGGCACACCCGAAGGTGTCCCAAACACAGCCACCATAAAACTGCAGGCAATTGAGTGCCGGCAGCATACAGCGGACGCGTCTTCACGATCCATTCAGGTGACCAAGCCCGAGCCGCTGATTTGCCAGCGACAGTCACGACTATAGATTTGTGATCTCAAGCCGCGATAGGCGACAAAGAGTCTTGGCGTGTAGGAACGGGATGAAGATCTCATCGGGCGTTCCTACCGATCTTTCTTCGTTTTTCAACGTAAATGCTGATACGCCGAAATATCCAGCAAGCTGGTTGCCAGGCCGGTTGCCGGCTTGTAGATCTCGCCCTTCACGCTGGTGAACGGTACACCTTTGCTGCCCAGCGAAACGTAGCGCTCGCCTTGGTCCAGCTCGGTGAAGTAGGTGTAGGAATGTTTGTGCATCAGTGTGTATTTGGCTTCATCGCGTGCGATGCCGTTGGTGAGGTTTTCCAGATCGGCCTGGGTCAGATTCAACGTTTTTTGCAGTTGCACGCCCCAGCGTTTGAGGCAGGTTTCGGCGAGGTGGCGCACGATGCGTCCGGGCTCGGACAGCGCTTTCAGATCACTGGCGCCGGTCGGGACGCCGCCGCCGCTGGTGGCATTGCCGGCCATGGTGGCGTGGCGGCCAGCCATAGGATAGATGTAGGTTTTAGTGCCGGTAGCGGTCTGTGGGATGACGCAGCTGAAACCTTTTGAGCGTTCGTCACGAGCATAGAACGCTACATACTCTTTGACATTGCCCGCGAGTTTGACGCGCTCTTCCTGAAAGTTACCAATGCCTGGCACGGGATCAAGCGCAAAGATATTGACCGGGATGTTTTTCAGCAGACTGTCCTTGAACATTGCATTGGCCAACATGTGGCAACTGATGCCGCCCCGGCTCCAACCGACGAGATTGACTTGAGTAGGAATAACACCATCCTTGCGGTGGGTTTTGATGATTCCTTCCTGTAATTGCTGCTGGGTAATGCTGCGATTACCGTAATTATATTTGCGCCAGAACCAGGAGCCCTCGACTTTTACATCTTCGATCGGAATGCCGGCAGCTTTCAGGCGATTGTATTCGGCTTCAGTCAGTTGCTCGCGTTGCCAGTCGCACTTGCCCTTGATGATATTGAGCGCGTGCAACACGTTTTCTTCCCAGCCCTTGCCGAACAAGGTGCCGCTCATGCCGTATTCCTTGGTCTTGGTGAATAGATCGTCGGCCTGCATGTTGCCGCTGCCGGGGCCATCGACCACGATCCACTCGGCAAACTCGTAACCCGTATGATTGGCAGCCAAGGTGGAAATCAGTTCGCCGTTCCAGAAGTTTTCGTGGGTGACGTCGAATTTATTGGAACCAGTTCCGCAAAAAAAAATAGTTAAAACAGTCATTGTGTTGCTCTCGGTTAAAGTAAGAGTCAACAACTTAGGTCTTTTTTTGGCTGTTTATTAAAGCATTCTGTTGTTTCTGGATTTTAGTTGTTTTCAGTGTCGGTCTGTTGTTGGGGTTTATGTTTTGCTACTTCGAGCAAGTCACAGCCATCCTGCACTAATAAATAAAGAGCATTGACGATGTTAGGTATATCTTTCACGTCGGCCTGTTTGAAACATAAACAGTAAAGGGTTTCCAGCAGATCGCTGGCGGCACGCAGTCGCTGGTCCGCGGCATCAAGCAGATCGCGATGGCTGGAGTGAGTATCGATGACCAATACGGGATTTTCGTTGTAGCAAGTCTTCAAAGGGCGATAGCGGGTAATCATGGTGAGGCTTGTCCTTTACAAAGGCACTCGGGCGGGGCTGATTCAGTGGTCAGTCGCGCCGGCCACTATAGAAGTGCGTGGCGAGCACTCACAAGAGCGCCGCAATGGACGCCGTTCGTAGGGGATTTTCCGAGGGCCGGGCATATGCCCTACAAGGTTTTGCGGTTTTTTCGGGGTGAAACCCCTAGCGCAGAAATTTCCCACAGGATTCACAGGCGTTTCTTGGCAGATCTATGTATGGTGCGCGCCAGAATCTGTAGGACGTTTCCAAACGTCCGATACGCGCTTAAAGGGAATTGAGTATGCAGTGGCTACGTATGGCCTCGATTTTATTGCTGTGGGCCAGTGGTTGCCGTTTGGCCATGGCGTCTGATGCCGGCAACGGCTGGATGTTTGCCGACCTCGAACGCACCGGTTGGCCCGATGCGCTCTCCAGCCAGACTGGCATCGATACCGCCTCGCGCGCCGAGGTGTTGATGTTCGGCAGGGCCTTGCTCGCCAGTGAAGCGCTGGACGAGGCAGGGCTGGAGCAGCGACTGGGTGTGCCGCATGTGCAGCTCAAGTCGATCAGGCAGGTGCGTGACGGTCTGTGGGATCGTTTGCTGAGCACCTATCGCAACGCCAGCGTTGACTGTGACGGGCAGCCGTTCTGCCCGCGCGTGCGCAGTGTTGCGGAACTGCGGCAATTGGCGGCGGCCTTCACCGGTGACATCAGCCCGGCTCATGCGTTGTGGGCGAGCAAGAGCCAAGGCGTGCATGAGCAGGTGTTGAACGAGCAACTGCGAGTGGCGGTTTTGCGGCCCTGAACGGGTAAGTTTGTATCGCTGTTTTGTGCCCCTTCGCGAGCAGGCTCGCTCCTGCAGTGGACCGAGTTGTCTGCGCTATTGGCTGTATCATCCCGTATTGAATTGACCCCGGCCTTTTCTCGACTCGCTGCGATCGCCCGCTAGGCTGTTGGCATCACAGCGGTCAACGGAGTGACAGCGCATGCACAACACCCTGGAACAGGTTTTCGGTTATCCACAGTTTCGACCCGGGCAGGAAGCCGCGATCAGCGCGGTACTGGCCGGGCGCTCGGCGGCAGCGATTTTCCCCACCGGGTCTGGCAAGTCGCTGTGCTATCAAGTACCGGCACTGTTGCTGCCACATCTGACCCTGGTGGTCTCGCCACTGTTGGCGTTGATGCAGGATCAATTGGCATTCCTCAAGCGTCACGGCATCAGTGCCGGCAGCATCGATTCGGCACAAAGCCGCGATGACGCCAATGATGTGATGGCCCGCGCCCGTTCGGGTGAATTGAAGATCCTGATGATCTCGGTGGAGCGCCTGAAGAACGAGCGTTTTCGCAATTTTTTGCAGCAGGTGCCGATCTCGCTGCTGGTGATTGACGAGGCGCACTGCATCTCGGAGTGGGGTCACAACTTCCGCCCCGACTACCTGAAGCTGCCGGACTACCAGCGTCAGTTCAATATCCCGCAAACCCTGCTGCTGACGGCCACGGCGACGCCGAAAGTCATCGCCGACATGCAAGCCAAATTCGCCATCGCTGCCGAAGATGTTGTGACCACCGGTTTCTATCGCCCAAACCTCAATCTGCTGGTGGAACCGGTGCGTGGCCAGGACAAGCGCCGGCGGCTGGTGGAGTGGATGAGCGAGCGCGCGAGCCAGCCGAGCATCGTCTACGTCACGCTGCAGAAAACCGCCGAGCACATCGCCGAGCATCTGGGGCGCAACGGCATACAGGCCGAGGCTTATCACGCCGGGTTGCCCAACGATCAGCGCGAGGCGATTCAGAAGCGCTTCATGGCCGGGCAGTCCAATTGCATAGTCGCAACCATTGCGTTCGGCATGGGCATCGACAAGAGCGATATCCGCAACGTGGTGCATTTCGACCTGCCGAAATCCATCGAGAACTACAGTCAGGAAATCGGTCGCGCCGGACGGGACGGACAGCCGTCGGATTGCCTGGTGCTGGCCAACCGCGACAGCCTCAACGTGCTGGAAAATTTCGTCTACGGCGATACCCCGGAGCGCGAGGGGATACGTTGTGTGCTGGAGGAAATGCAGGCTGCCGCAGCTGAAGGGCAGTGGGAGTTTCTGCTCGGGCCGTTGGCGGATCAGAGCAACATTCGCACGCTGCCGCTGAAGACGTTGTTGGTGCAAATGGAGCTGCGCGGCCTGATTGCTCCGCGCTATGCCTATTACGCCGAGTACCGTTTCAAATACCTGCTGGAGCCGGAAGCGTTGCTTGAGCGTTTCGAGGGAGAGCGCAGGGAGTTTGTCGCGGCCATCATTCACACCTCCAGCCGCGCACGTACCTGGGCCACGGTGAATTTCGAGGCGATGTACACGCAGTATTCGGCTGAGCGCAATCGGGTGGTGACGGCGCTGGATTATTTTCAGGAGAAGGGCTGGGTCGAGCTTGAGAGCAAGCAGATGACCGAGGTCTACAACGTGCTGCACAGCGATTTCGACAGCGCTGTGCTGAGCGCCGAGTTGCACGAGTACTTCACCCGGCATGAACAGACTGAAGTCGCGCGGATTCACGCCATGCTCGAACTGTTCGCCACTGAGCGCTGCCTGGGTTATCGCCTGGCCGAGTACTTTGGCGACCACAATGCGCCCGAGCACTGCGGGCACTGTTCGGTATGCCACGGTGATGTCGCGCGGCTTCCGGCACCTCCCGAGTTGCCAGCGCTTGTGGATAAAAATTTTGCGGCGTTGTGCGGTGATTTTATCCACAGGCATGAGCAGCACACCGGCAGCATGCCGACGGCGGAGCGCCTGACGCGTTTTCTGTGCGGGATCAGCGTGCCGCTGTTTACCAAGTTGAAGGCGCGGACGATCTCGGGGTATGCGGCGCTGGAGCAGTATCCGTACGCGGAAGTCCGCAGTTGGGCTGACAATCATCTGCTCGAGTAAATACAAACCCTGTGGGAGCGTGTGATGCCATGGCGGCCTGTATCCATGCGCTGAATGTCGCTCATCACGGTAATAAACTTCAAAAACGCCCGGTGCCTGACTATGGTGAAGGCTGTCTTCGGATCGCCAACAAGAGAACAACATGAGCCAGACATCCATCGATATTCAGCAAGCTGCCGTGATCGGCGCGGGCACCATGGGCCGCGGTATTGTCATGTGCCTGGCCAATGCCGGCATCGCCGTGCAGTGGGTCGATAACAATCCACAGATGCTCGAGCAGGCGCTGTCCACCGTGGCCGATACCTATGCACACAACGTGCGCCAGGGCCGGATCGATCAGGTCGAAGCGGATGCACGTCTTGCCCGGATCAGCGCGGCGGCGGATTACCCGGCAATCCGTAATGTCGATCTGGTGATCGAAGCGGTGTACGAAAACCTCGCGCTCAAGCAGAAGATCTTTCGCGAACTGGATGGCCTGCTCAAGCCTGAAGCGTTGTTGGCGAGCAACACCTCGGCACTGGATATTGATGCGATTGCCGCTGCGACAAAACGTCCATCGCAAGTGCTCGGTCTGCATTTCTTCAGCCCCGCGCACATCATGAAACTGCTGGAAATCGTTCGCGGGGCGCAGACTTCACCGGCGGTATTGGAAGCCGCACTGACTCTGGGCAAACGCATGGGCAAGGTCAGTGTGGTGTCGGGCAATTGCCACGGTTTTATCGGCAACCGGATGTTGCATCCGTATGTGCTGGAGGCGCGCAAGATGCTGCTCGAGGGCGCTTATCCACAGCAGGTCGATACGGTTTTGCAGGGCTTCGGTTTCGCCATGGGACCGTTCCGCATGTATGACGTCGTGGGCATCGATCTGGAATGGCGCGCGCGCGAATTGGCCGGCAAGGGGCAGGATGCGCCAGAGGTTCAGGTCGACAACCGTTTATGCGAACTGGGGCGTTTCGGGCAGAAGTCCGGCAACGGTTATTACCACTATGAGCCGGGCAGTCGTCAGGCCGAACATGATCCCGAGGTCGATGCGCTGATATTGAGCGTCAGCGAAGGCCTCGGCTTTCAGCGCCGGGAGATTGGGTCCGAGGAAATCCTCGAGCGGTGTCTTCTGGCGCTGGTCAACGAGGGCGCGAAAATTCTGCAGGAAGGCATTGCCGAATCGGCGCATGACATCGATCAGGTGTACCTCAATGGCTACGGCTTCCCGGCGGACAGAGGCGGCCCGATGGCCTGGGCGGACGATCAGGGGCTGGCGGACATTCACAAGCGCTTGCTGGCGCTGGAGACGCGACAGGGCGATCAATGGCGGCCGGCGCCACTGATTGGCGAGCTGGCGGCGCGAGGCAAAGGTTTTTACCTTTAGACTGGACAGATAACTCAAGGAGTCGATACCGATGTCCAGCACCATGGCGCAACGCGCCGATTACCCGCATTTCCAGCCGATCACCACCCGCTGGCACGACAACGATGCTTATGGCCACATCAACAACGTCACCTACTACAGCTTTTTCGATACTGCCGTGAACACTTACCTGATTCAGGTCGGTGGCCTGGATATCCACGACGGCGAGGTAGTGGGTTTTGTCGTGAGTTCATCTTGCGATTATTTCGCCTCGATCGCTTTCCCGGATCTGATCGAGATCGGTCTGCGGGTCGGCAAGCTGGGTAACAGTTCGGTGCAATATGAACTGGCGGTGTTCAAGGTCGGTGAAAGCGAGGCGTGTGCGGCGGGGCGTTTTGTCCATGTATTCGTGGACCGGACGAGCAATCAGCCGGTGCCGATTCCAGGCAGATTGCGTGACGCGCTGGAGCGTCTGGTGGTTTGAACCAGAGCAAAAAAAATCGCAGCCCTTGGGCTGCGATTTTTGCTTTCGCGCTTAACGCAACGGATTAGTCGCGATAGTAGCGGTGATGCTTGCGGTGGCCATAAGCGTGGCCACGGCCAGGGTGACGGTCGCGATAGTAGCGACGGTCGTCACGGCCGCGATCGTAATGACGACCCTCGTCATTGCTCTGGTTACCCATGTAGTTGCCCAGCGCGCCACCGGCGCCGCCACCTGCTGCGGCACCGATCAGGCTGCCGGTGGTGCCGCCCATGCTGCGGCCAACCACGTTACCGCCGGCTGCGCCCAACGCACCGCCAATGGCCGCTTCGCCACGGCTGTGTTTGTTGGCGCCGACCGCGCTACCACCCGCGCCGCCCAGAGCTGCGCCAATGGTTGAACCTGTGCTGCCGCCTAAAGACTGACCGACGACCGAGCCAAGAACCCCGCCCAATGCGCCGCCCACACCTGCTTCGGTGGTGCCTCCGGCAGAAGCGAAGCCACTGACCAGGCCAAGGGACAACAAGAGAATCGAGGAGAACTTCATAGAGGAGCCTCAAAGGGATGACGGCGCCGATCCTGAGGCTGTGTAACAAGGCTGACAATCGAAATCCGACGAATAACACGACTTGTATACAATTATGCAAGTTGCTGTTTTGTATGCGGAACTTAAGCGATTTTCGCCGGTCTTTAGCTACTTCGGACAGGCCGCTTTTGAGAAAAAGCGGCCTTTTTTGTGGGCGTTGGAAGGGTGCAGGGTACAAAGATTTTTGTTGAATGTGCCACCGCTTTCGCGAGCAAGCCCGCTCCCACATTTGAAATGCATTCCAATGTGGGAGCGGGCTTGCTCGCGAAGGGGTCAGTCCAGGCAACGCTTTACGCAGATTTGGCCATGATCAACCCAGTCTCGCTTGCTGCCTCCAGCCGGATCGCAATGAACTTCGATGTCGGCGTATGGCTGCCATCCCCGGTGCTTTCCAGCGGCACCAGCGGATTCACTTCCGGGTAATAAGCCGCGGCCTGCCCCGCCGGAATATCAAACGCCAGCAAGGTAAAGCCCTTCACCCGACGCTCACGGCCATCGTCCCAGATCGACACGATGTCGGCCTTCTGTCCCGGGCGGAAGCCCAGACGAATGATGTCGGCCTCGTTGGCGAACAACACATCGCGCTGGCCCTTGACCCCACGGTAACGGTCGTCGAGGCCATAGATCGTGGTGTTGTACTGATCGTGGGAGCGCATCGATTGCAGGATCAGATCCGGCAGTTGCCCGGTGGCGCGGGTACGCTCGTGCACCAGATCCTTGGGCAGCATGTTTGCGCGGAAATTGGCCCGGCCCGACGGGGTGTTCCACTTGCGTGCACCGGCACTGTTGCCGAGGTAGAAACCGCCCGGGTTCTTGACCTTTTCGTTGAAGTCCTTGAAGCCCGGAATGGTATCGGCGATCAGGTCGCGGATGCGCCGGTAATCGGCCACCAGCCAGTTCCAGTCCACCGGTTTGCTGCCCAGCGTGGCGGCGGCGATGCCGGCGATGATCGCCGGTTCCGAGCGCATCTGGTTCGACAGCGGCTGCAGCTGGCCATTTGAGGCATGGACCATACTGAACGAGTCCTCCACGGTGACCGCTTGCGGGCCTTCGGCCTGGATATCGATGTCGGTTCGACCCAGGCACGGCAGGATCAGTGCGTCTTTACCGTGGGCCAGGTGGCTGCGGTTGAGCTTGGTGCTGATCTGCACCGTGAGGTCGCAGTTGCTCAGCGCCGCGAAGGTACGCGGGCTGTCCGGCGTGGCCTGGGCGAAGTTGCCGCCCAGACCGATGAAGACCTTGGCGCGGCCCTCGGCCATGGCGTGAATCGCCTCGACCACGTTGTGCCCGTTGTCACGCGGCACCTTGAACTGGAAACGCCGCTCAAGGGAATCGAGGAATGCCACCGGCGGACGCTCGTTGATACCCATGGTGCGGTCGCCCTGCACGTTACTGTGACCGCGCACTGGACACAGGCCGGCGCCGGGTTTGCCGACGTTGCCGCGCAGCAGCATCAGGTTGGCGATTTCCTGGATGGTCGGCACCGAGTGGCGATGCTGGGTGATGCCCATTGCCCAGCACATGATCACGTTCTTGCCTTTGGCGTACATGCGCGCCGCTTGCTCGATCTCCACCAGAGTCAGGCCGGACTGCGCGACGATCTGCTCCCACGGCGTGTCATCGACCACGCCCAGATACTCCAGCACGTTGGCGCTGTGCGCATTGAGGAAGTCATGATCGAACACTGCCGGCGTGCCGGCCTTCTGCGCATCGCGCTCCCACTGCAGGAGGAACTTGGCCATGCCGCGCAGCACCGCCATGTCGCCGCCCAGTGCCGGACGGAAGTACGCGGTGTTGGTCGGCTTGTCGCCGTTGGTGAGCATTTCGATCGGGTGCTGCGGGTGCTGGAAACGTTCCAGGCCACGCTCTTTCAGCGGGTTGATACACACCACTTGCGCGCCGCGCTTCACCGCTTCACGCAGTGGTTCAAGCATCCGCGGATGGTTGGTGCCGGGGTTCTGGCCCCAGACGAAAATCGCGTCGGCATGTTCGAAGTCGTCGAAGGTCACGGTGCCTTTGCCGACGCCAACACTCTGGGCCAATGCCACACCGCTGGCCTCGTGGCACATGTTCGAGCAGTCGGGGAAGTTGTTGGTGCCGTAGGCGCGCACGAACAGCTGATACAGGTACGCCGCTTCGTTGCTGGCACGGCCCGAGGTGTAGAACTCGGCCTGGTCCGGGCTCGACAGCGCTTGCAGGTGTTTGCCGATCATTGCAAAGGCATCGTCCCAGGCGATGGGTTTGTAGCGGTCGGTCTGCGCGTCGTAGACCATCGGCTCGGTCAGGCGGCCCTGGTATTCAAGCCAATAGTCGCTCTGCTCCAGCAACGAAGTGACGCTGTGTTTGGCGAAGAACTTGCCGTCCACCCGCCGCTTGGTCGCTTCCCAGTTCACTGCTTTGGCGCCGTTCTCGCAAAACTTGACCATGCCGCTTTCCGGCGAATCGCCCCAGGCGCAGCCCGGGCAGTCGAAACCGCCGTTCTGGTTGGTCTTGAGCATCATGCGCAGGTTTTTCAGCGCGTTGTCGCTGGTCAACCAGGCTTGGGCCACGCTGATCAGCGCACCCCAGCCGCCGGCTGCACCTTTGTAAGGTTTGTAGCGCGGGACAGGTTTCTGGTCGGCTTGATGATGTTGGCTCACGCTTGATTCTCCATCGCTGGGCTGTAGACCCGCGGCGCATTCTTCTGCGGCAGGTGGATGAGATTGAGGTTGTGGCGACGGGCCCATTGCACGGCAAGGCCCGTGGGCGCGGACAGGCTGACCAGAGTCTGGATGCCGGCGCGTAAAACTTTCTGGATCAATTCGAGACTGCAACGGCTGGTGACAATCGCCAGGCCGCCTTCTGTGGAAATCTTCTGGCGGATCAGCCCGCCAATCAGTTTGTCGAGGGCGTTGTGCCGGCCGATGTCTTCACGGCCCAGCAGCAATTCACCGCTGGCGTTCATGAACACCGCCGCGTGTACTGCGCCGCAGTGCTGACCGAGCGGCTGAAATGCCCCGATGCGCTGGCGCAGACCGTCGAGCCAGGCAGCGGGCGGCAACGGTGCGCCGGGCAACACTTTGAGGTCAGGCAAGGCCTGTTCCACCGCCTCGACGCCGCACAGCCCGCAACCGCTGGTGCCGGCCAGTTGTCGGCGCTGTTGCTTGAGGTTCCAGAACGCGCGGTTGGCGATGGTCACCTGCGCGTATTGCGCCGAGCCCGCGCCGGTCAGTTGCAGGTCATAAATGTCGCTGGCGTCTTCGATGATGCCGCTGCCAAGGCTGAAACCGACGATGAAATCTTCCAGATCCGTCGGCGTCACCAGCATCACCGCCTGACTGATGCCGTTGTAGGCGATCGCCAACGCGACTTCCTCGGCGAGCGCGGTGCTGGCCGATTCCACGAGGGGCAGATCGCTGTAGCTGTAGGTCTGGCTGGCGGCGGGCGCGGGCGTTTCGAGTGCAGGCGCCGCGCAAGTTGGGCGCTTGGCGTTCATGACATCACCGACGGATTGATCAACGCTAAGACTAGGCGCGGCAACTTGTCGCGTCTAATCGGTACTGTCGATCTATTGATAGATGGCGTCGATCAAGCGGCTGCCGGGTCATTGGTCGGCCCGGAACCGGGTTGGTCTGGTGTGGTCTAGGCTTGGACGTCTGGAATCCCAATCAAGGAGTGTGCGCTATGAGTCTGTTGAGCTTTGTGAAAGAGGCCGGTGAAAAGCTGATCGACCTGCTGACCCCGGGTAATGCCAATGCCAGCGAACAGTTGAAGGAACATATCGACAAGGTCGGTCTGGGCAACCCAAATGTTCAGGCGACTGTGGACGGCGACAAAGTCACGGTTAAGGGTGAAGTCGCGAGTCAGGAGGAGAAAGAAAAAATTCTTCTGACTTTGGGCAACATTGCCGGGATTGGCAGTGTTGACGACCAGATTACGGTGACAGGGCCAGTAGTGGTGGCTGCGGAATTTGTCGAGGTGAAGGCAGGTGACACGCTCAGTGCGATCTCTCTGCGGGTTTATGGCAATGCCAACCAGTACCAGAAAATCTTCGACGCCAACAAACCGATGCTCAAGGATGTGAACAAGATCTATCCGGGCCAGAAGCTTCGTATTCCGAAGTAATAACCACGCTGTGGCGAGGGAGCTTGCTCCCGTTCGGCTGCGCAGCAGTCGTGAACATTTGGGACAGCTTCACGGCCCATCGGGAGCAAGCTCCCTCGCC
>NZ_JASCPO010000490.1:0-1172 GCF_029960145.1 Pseudomonas sp. PS01299
CTAGGGAATCTCCGAACAAGCCTTCAGTTATGCGAGAATCCCCGCAACACCTGATCCGAGCCGCCCATGAGCCAGATGAGCTTTTCCGACTTTGAGTACGCCGGCAAGCGCAAGCAAACCCGCCGAGAGCGCTTCCTCGCCGAAATGGATCAGGTGGTGCCCTGGGCAGGCCTGCTGGAGCTGATCGAACCGTTCTACCCCAAGGCCGGCGGCGGTAGAAAACCCTATCCTCTGGAAACCATGCTGCGCATCCATCTGTTGCAGAACTGGTTCTCCCTGAGCGACCCGGCCATGGAAGAAGCGCTCTACGAAATCACGCCCATGCGCCAGTTCGCACGCCTGACGCTGAGCGCGCCAATCCCCGAAGACACCACGATCATGAACTTCCGGCACTTGCTGGAGAAGCATCAGCTCGCACCGGCAATCCTTGCGGTCATCAATGGTTATCTGCAGGAAAAAGGCCTGTCGCTGCGCCAAGGCACCATCGTCGATGCCACCATTATTCATGCCCCCAGCTCGACCAAAAATAAAGAAGGCAAGCGTGATCCCGAGATGCACCAGACCAAGAAAGGCGGTCAGTATTTCTTCGGGATGAAGGCGCACATCGGTGCCGATGTCGAGTCCGGCCTGGTGCATCACGTCCATGGCACCGCTGCCAATGTGGCCGATGTCACGCAGGTGGCTGAACTGTTGCATGGCGAAGAAAACGCCGTGTATGCAGATGCCGGTTACACCGGTGTCGAAAGGCGCGAAGAGCATGAAAATCGGGGGGTGATCTGGCAGATTGCAGCGCGTCGCAGCACCTATTCCAAGCTGAACCAGCGCAGCGTACTGTACAAAGCCAAGCGCAAGATCGAGTTCTGCAAGGCTCAGACACGGGCCAAGGTCGAGCATCCGTTTCGCGTGATCAAGCGGCAGTTTGGTTACGTGAAAGTACGTTTTCGTGGGCTGATGAAAAACACGGCTCAGTTGACCACGCTGTTCGCCCTGGCAAACCTGTGGAGGGTTCGAAAACAGCTCATGGGTATGGGTGAGGTTCGCGTTTAACACGGAGAACCGGTCGAAAAAGCTCTCCGTACATGATTTTTCGGTCACTTTTCGTCCAATGACGCTGTAGGTGCCTGGAAAATTGCAACTTGCCGCGGCTGCACGACAAGTTGATCGGAGCATCC
>NZ_JASCPO010000491.1:0-1136 GCF_029960145.1 Pseudomonas sp. PS01299
AGCTTGCTCCCGCCGGGGCGCGAAGCGGCCGCGTTTTTACTCGGTTTTACTGTGTTGCCCGGCATCACGGATGCTTCGCAGCCGAGCGGGAGCAAGCTCCCTCGCCACAAAAAACATCTCAGTCTCATGCAGGGTTTTGTCTTTGACAGAGCCCATGCAAAACCGCCCAATGGCGGTTATTCTTCAACCCGACTGTTACGTGTGCATTGGGGGGAAGGGCCAGCATGGATAAAGTCATGGTAATCACCGGTGGCGGGCGCGGAATTGGCGCCGCTACGGCGTTGTTGGCTGCCGGGCAGGGCTATCGGATCTGCATCAACTATCAGTCGGATGAACAGGCCGCGCAAAGCGTGCTGGAGCAAGTGCGGGCGCTGGGGGCGCAAGCCATTGCGGTACGCGCCGATGTCAGCATCGAAGACGAAGTGATCGCGCTGTTTCAGCGGGTCGACACCGAATTGGGGCGGGTCACCGCGCTGGTGAACAACGCCGGCACCGTCGGGCACAAGTCGCGGGTCGATGAAATGTCCGAATTCCGCATTCTTAAAATCATGAAAACCAACGTCCTGGCGCCGATCCTCTGCGCCAAGCACGCGATCCTGCGCATGTCGCCCAAACACGGCGGGCAGGGCGGCAGCATCGTCAACGTCTCCTCGGTCGCCGCGCGCCTGGGTTCGCCCAACGAGTACGTCGACTACGCCGCGTCCAAAGGCGCACTCGACACCTTCACCATCGGTCTGTCCAAGGAAGTGGCGGGTGAGGGGATTCGGGTCAACGCGGTGCGTCCGGGCTATATCTATACCGATTTCCATGCACTGAGCGGCGATCCGGATCGGGTCAGCAAGCTTGAGTCGGCCATTCCGATGGCCCGGGGCGGACGCCCGGATGAGGTGGCGGAGGCGATTGTGTGGTTGCTGTCGGACAAGGCATCTTATGCGACCGGGACGTTTGTTGATTTGGGTGGCGGGCGCTGATCGTTGGGATTTGTGTTGCCTGATCTGGCCTCTTCGCGAGCAAGCCCGCTCCCACAGTAGACCGCGTTTCTCCAGATGGAATGCGGTCTACTGTGGGAGCGGGCTTGCTCGCGAAGGCGGCATAAGCCCCAACATCTGTCTGTCAGAACGACCGCACAATCCGCC
>NZ_JASCPO010000492.1:0-1114 GCF_029960145.1 Pseudomonas sp. PS01299
GGCGGTTACAGGAGCTGAGTGCAACACGGTTATTGAATTGAAGCTGGAGCATCATGCCGCATAGCCATAGCTTCCTGCATCACCTCGTCCATAACCTCGATCGGACACTTGAAGTCGAAGCGCTTACGGGGGCGCATGTTCAGTTGCAGTGCGATGGCATCCAGTTCCTCCTGGCTATGCACCGACAAGTCCGTGCCCTTGGGCAGGTACTGGCGGATCAGGCCATTGATGTTTTCGTTACTGCCGCGCTGCCAAGGGCTGTGCGGGTCGCAGAAGTAAATCGCCACCCCGGTCTGCTGGGTGATTTCAGCATGCCGCGCCATTTCTCGGCCCTGGTCGTAGGTCATGCTCTTGCGCATCGCCAGCGGCATGCCATTGAGCGCTGCACTGAAGCCTTCCATCGCCGAGGTCGCCGTCGCGTCGTTCATCTTCACCAGCATCAGGTAGCCACTGGTGCGCTCCACCAGCGTACCTACAGACGAGGCGTTGGCCTTGCCCTTGATCAGGTCGCCTTCCCAATGCCCTGGCATCAGTCGGTCTTCGATCTCCGGCGGACGTACATGAATACTGACCATCTCAGGGATCTGACCGCGCCGATCCACGCCGCCAGAGCGCGGCCTGCGCATCGTCTTGCTTTGGCGCAGGCAGATGATCAGCTCTTTACGCAGCTCGCCGACTGGCAAGGCATAGATCGCGTTATAGATCGTCTCGCGACAGACGTAGGCATCTCTGAGGCTGGGAATATTCATGCTGCGCAGCTTGCCGGCAATCTGCTCGGGAGACAAACGCTCACGCAGCATATGCGCCACCAATTCGAAGCGCTCGCTACCCGGCAACAGCTTTTGCTTCGGTCGACACACCTGACGGCGGGCCTGCATCTGCTGCTGGGCCACGCGGGCCGAGTAGCCGCCACAGGCATCTCGATTGCGGCGCAGCTCCCGGCTGATGGTCGAAGGGGATCGGTTGATCAAGCAGGCAATCCCGCGCAGGCTGAAACCTTGGGCATGACCGATTTGAATGGTGGCGCGCTCTTCAACGCTGAGTTCGGAATAAGACATAGGGACAGCACCGTACCGGAAAGGTCAGGTGTTGCACTCAGTTTTCGCCGCCGCCC
>NZ_JASCPO010000493.1:0-1098 GCF_029960145.1 Pseudomonas sp. PS01299
GGCTTGCTCGCGAAGGCGTCAGGTCAGTCAACATAATCGTTGAATGACACACCGCTTTCGCGAGCAAGCCCGCTCCCACAGGGGTTATGCGGTGGCTTGAGTTTTGCGGATGCCCAACCGGCTGATCCACACCGCCGCCAGAATCACACTCCCGCCCAGCAACAACCGTCCCAGTTCCTCATGCTGATTCCAGATCAGCAGGTTCAGCAGCAAGCCCACCGGCACATGCAGGTTGTTCATCACCGCCAGCGTGCCGCCGTTAACCATGCACGCGCCCTTGTTCCACCAGTACATCCCCAGCGCCGTCGAGACCAGACCGAGGAACAGCAACACGCCCCATTGCAACGGCGCTTCGGGCAGGAAGTTGGACTTGCCGAACAGCAGAAACGCCGGCAACACCACCGCCAACGCGCCGAGATAGAAGAAGCCGAAACGTCGGTAGTGCGGCAGATCACTCGGGTGTTTTGCCACCAGATGCTTGTACAGCACCTGCCCTGCGGCGTAGGTGAAGTTGGCCAGTTGCAGCAGCAAAAAGCCCATGAAGAAATCCGGGTTGATCCGGTCAAAACGAATCACCGCCGCACCGCCCACCGCTACCAACGCGGCCACCAGCGCCCACGGATTGAAGCGGCGGTTCAGCGCATCTTCGATCAGCGTCACGTGCAGCGGCGTGAGGATCGTGAACAGCAACACCTCCGGCACCGTCAGCACACGGAAGCTCAGGTACAGGCAAACGTAGGTGATGCCGAACTGCAACGCGCCGATCAGCAGCATGCCGCGCATGAACGAAGGCTCCACCGAGCGCCAGCGGGTCAACGGAATGAACACCAGCCCGGCCAGCACCACGCGCACCAGCACTGCAAAGTAGCTGTCGACATGCCCGGCGAGGTATTCGCCGATCAGACTGAAGGAAAACGCCTGGATCAGCGTGACAAAAAGTAGATAGCCCATGGTCGCCTCTGTTTCGAATGGCGGCGACGATAGCGGTTTTTGCGCCAGACCGCGAACCTCAGGCAACACTGAACCCTGTGGGAGCGAGCTTGCTCGCGAAGGCATCGTGTCAGTCGACGAATAGTTGACTGACACACCGCCTTCGCG
>NZ_JASCPO010000494.1:0-1048 GCF_029960145.1 Pseudomonas sp. PS01299
GGCTTGCTCCCGAAAGCGGGGTGTCAGTACCGAACATTTGTCTGACACACCGCATTCGGGAGCAAGCCCCCTCCCACAATATATTGGGAACCGCCACAGCCCTCTAACCACGGGCTCTGGCGGTTTTTTCATGGCTGCTGGAAATCCATCCAAAGCGTGCTGTACTCAGCCAAGGTTCCAGCACGGAACCTGTCGTAAATCTGCTGGGAAGCACAACGCAATACAGTCTCGATAGCATGGGCTATCAAGGACTCTCTCATGTCTCTGTTCAAACGTTCAGTTACTGAGTTGTTGGGTACGTTCTGGCTGGTTCTGGGTGGTTGTGGCAGTGCGGTGCTCGCCGCGTCTTCGCCTCTGGGCATCGGGGTGCTGGGGGTGGCCCTGGCGTTTGGTCTGACGGTGCTGACCATGGCGTTCGCCATCGGCCACATCAGCGGATGTCATCTCAATCCGGCGGTATCGGTCGGGTTGGTGGTCGGCGGACGGTTTCCAGCAAAAGAGCTACCCGCCTACATCATCGCCCAGGTGCTCGGCGGGATACTCGCCGCCGCGCTGCTCTACTACATCGCCAGCGGCAAGGAGGGTTTCGACATCGCAGCAGGTCTGGCGTCCAATGGGTACGGCGAGCACTCGCCCGGCAAATACTCGATGGCGGCAGGCTTTGTCACCGAGCTGGTGATGACCGGGATGTTCGTGATCATCATCCTCGGCGCCACCGACAAACGCGCCCCGGCGGGCCTCGCACCGATTGCCATCGGCCTGGGGCTGACGCTGATTCACCTGATCTCGATTCCGGTCACCAACACTTCGGTCAACCCGGCTCGTAGCACCGGGCCGGCGCTGATGGTCGGCGGCTGGGCGATCGCGCAGTTGTGGATGTTCTGGGTCGCGCCGCTGATTGGCGCTGTGGCAGGCGGGGCGATTTATCGTTGGTTAGGTAAAGAGGATATCTGAAACTACTGGAAATCCCTGTGGGAGGGGGCTTGCTCCCGAAGGCGTCGTGTCAGTCATATTTACCCTACTGACACACCGCATTCGGGAGCAAGCC
>NZ_JASCPO010000495.1:0-1017 GCF_029960145.1 Pseudomonas sp. PS01299
GTGTCTGCCTGTGGAAACGACGGGGTGCCTTCGCGAGCAAGCCCGCTCCCACAGGAGTACGCATTCCAATGTGGGAGCGGGCTTGCTCGCGAAGAGGGCGGAACAGGCGCCGCAGCCTTAAGGCTTGGGCATCGTGGCAACCATGGACGGTCGCTGGCTCACGTCGAAATACCAGTTGGCCAGTTGCGGATTGGCGCTGCGCCAGTCCAGATCCGGATGACGCAGATCGATGTAACCCAGTGCACAAGCGACGCTGATCGCCGCCACGTCGAAATGGCTGGTCAGCTCGGCGATGGCGTCACTTTCCAGATAGGCCAGGGCGCGACGAATCTTCTCGCGCTGGGCGTCGAGCCATTCGTCCCAGTGCTTTTCCGGGGCGCGCAGCACCAGTTCGTAACGCACCATCACCGAGGCGTCCATGATCCCGTCGGCCAGCGAGGCCAGGGTCAGACGCCGCCAACGGGCCGCTCCTTCGCGAGGGATCAGCGGATTGCCGACGTGTTGCTGGTCGAGGTATTCGAGGATCACGCGGCTGTCATGGATCACGCTGCCGTCGGCCAGACGCAGCGCCGGGATCTTGCCCAGCGGGTTGTCGGCGTTGAGCGCGGTGTCCGGGCTGACCGGAGTGAGGACGCAGTCTTGCAGGGCGACGCGATCCTGCTGGTCGGTCTCGTGCAACAGCACCATCACTTTGCGCACGAACGGGGAGAGCGTGTTGTGAAACAGGGTCATGCTGGGGGCGGACATTGGCAAACCTCGGTGGTCATCGAAGAGCAGGAGATTAGCCTAGTCAGATACAGAACGGCTGGCGAGGGATTTGCTGGTGTTCATCAGGCCGCCTTCGCGAGCAAGCCCGCTCCCACACTGGATCTGTTTCGTTCAAAAATCCCCTGTGGGAGCAACTGTCTTACTGCCACCGTTCGTCACCGCCACTCTGTGCCGTCTCGCAGCATGGCATTCAGTCTGATCAGCAGTATTCGCATACAGGCGATGAGCGCGACTTTCGCGCTCTTGCCC
>NZ_JASCPO010000496.1:0-999 GCF_029960145.1 Pseudomonas sp. PS01299
CGACCTTCGCGAGCAAGCCCGCTCCCACAGGTTTTGTGGCTGACACAAAACCGGACTCCACTCGAGATCCCTGTGGGAGCGGGCTTGCTCGCGAAGGCGTCGGCCCGGCCACCTCGGGTTATCATCCCCACCCCGCTCCCACCTCGACTCCAGACCATGACTTACAACGTCTCCCCCATCGGCTTCGTGCGTTCCTGTTTCAAGGAGAAGTTCGCCATCCCGCGCCAGCCGCAACTGGCCCCCGCCGCCCGTGGCGTGCTGGAGCTGGTGGCGCCGTTCGATCAGGGAGACGCCGTGCAAGGGCTGGAGCAGGTCAGCCATGTCTGGCTGTTGTTCCTGTTTCATCAGGCGCTGGAAGAAAAGCCGCGCCTGAAGGTGCGGCCACCGCGTCTGGGCGGTAACAAGTCCATGGGCGTGTTCGCCACCCGTGCGACGCACCGGCCCAATGGCATCGGGCAGTCTGTGGTGAAGCTGGACAAGGTCGAGGCCAATCGGCTGTTCATTTCGGGGATCGATTTGCTCGATGGCACACCGGTTCTCGACATCAAACCGTATGTGCCTTACGCCGACATCATCCCTGACGCCGCCAACAGCATCGCCAGCGCCGCGCCACAGCTGATTGATGTGCAGTGGACGGACGCCGCGCTGCAACAGGCGCATGGCCATGCTCAGCGCCTTGGCGAGCCTTTGGTCGAGCTGATCGAGCAGTGTCTGGCCCAGAATCCGCGTCCGGCGTATCAGACGCCGGCGCCGGAGCGCGAGTACGGTGCGCAGTTCTGGGATCTGGACGTGCGCTGGCATTATCCGACGCCGGAGCAGATCCGGGTACTGGAAGTCATCCCCGCCAACACCTGAACCCCGGAAACGCAAAAGCCCGCGCTGCCTTCTCAGGCAACGCGGGCTTTTCTGTGTAGCACGAAACCATTGTGGGAGCGGGCTTGCTCGCGAAAGCGGTGCGCCATTCAACATTGACGTCGACTGACAGCCCCCCTTCGCGAG
>NZ_JASCPO010000497.1:0-971 GCF_029960145.1 Pseudomonas sp. PS01299
CGATAGCGGTGGGTCAGTGACGACGATTGTGACTGACCCACCGCTATCGCGAGCAGGCTCACTCCTACAGGGGGATTTGTGTTCTCAGCTGGCTTTTTTGTCGGCCATCACCTGTGGGTAAAAGCGTTTGATCGCCAGGTCGGCGTTGTCGATCAAGGTCATGCAGGCCCAGACCCCGCGCGCTGAGTCACGGGCAGCAATGGCATCGGCCATGTCTTTGTGGATCGGCAATGTGCGCCGTAGTTCATCGGGGTCGGCAGCGGAGACTTCAAACGACACGGCGAGCAAGGCGCCGAGGGCCGGGACCATTTGCTCGATGAACTGGTTGTGGCTGGCGGCCAGAATGCATTCGTGGAAGGCCTGGTCGGCACGGTTGTAATCAATGCCGCTGTCGACCGCCCGTTCCAGCGCGTTGTAGGCCAGTTGCACCGCGTGAATCTGCTCCAGGCTGGCGCGCTCGCAGGCCCAGCGCACGGCCATCGGTTCGATGGTGCGGCGCAGGTCGAGCAGGTCATCAACAAAGTTTTCCGGCAGGCCGTTGCGTGAGAGCCAGCCGACGACTTGCGGATCGAACAGGTTCCAGCGCCGTACCGGTAACACGCGAGTGCCAACCTTAGGCCCGACTTCGAGCATGCCTTTGGCGACCAGGGTCTTGATCGCTTCGCGAATCACCGTGCGGCTGACACCTAACTGCTCGCCCAGATCCGCCTCGACCTTGATCGCCTGCCCCGGTTTGACCTGGCCAGCGGCAATCCAGCTGCCCAGCCAATCGACCGTTGACGCATGAAAGCTGCTGGACATGGAGACCTCAAAGCAGTTGGCGATGGGTGTCCACGCTAATGATCATATGATTGGGTGTCAAATCAGATTTTCAGGTTGTCCATCAATCAATGTGGGAGGGGGCTTGCTCCCGAAGGCAGTGCAGCAGTCAATACATAGGGTGACTGTCACACCGCCTTCGGGAGCAAGCC
>NZ_JASCPO010000498.1:0-889 GCF_029960145.1 Pseudomonas sp. PS01299
GGGCAAGCCCGCTCCCACAAAGTACTGCGCCATTTTGAAGTCGGCGCTAAACCTGTGGGAGCGGGCTTGCCCGCGATGCTTTGGGGTTTAGTTACCCGCCAGGCTCGGTGGCATGCACACGCCGGTGCCGCCAATCCCGCAATAGCCCTCAGGGTTCTTCGCCAGATATTGCTGGTGATACGCCTCGGCGAAGTACACGGTCGGCGCCTGCTCGATCTCGGTGCTGATTTCGCCCAGACCCGCCTTCGACAGTTCAGCCTGATACAGCGCTTTGCTCTTCAGCGCCGCATCCAGTTGCTCAGGCGAGGTCGCGTAGATCACCGAGCGGTATTGGGTGCCGATGTCGTTGCCCTGACGCATGCCCTGCGTCGGGTTGTGCAGCTCCCAGAACATCGCCAGCAGCTCTTCGTAGCTGACCTTGGCTTTGTCATACACCACCAGCACTACTTCGGCGTGGCCGGTCAGGCCCGAGCAGACTTCTTCGTAGGTCGGGTTCGGCGTGTAGCCGCCGGCGTAGCCGACCACGGTGCTGACCACGCCTTCGCGCTGCCAGAAGCGGCGTTCCGCCCCCCAGAAACAACCCAGACCGAAGATCGCAAAGTCGACGTCCTGAAAGAATGGACCGAGCAAGGGAGTTTCTTCGAAGACGAAATGCTTTTCAGGCAGGGTCATCGCGGTTTCGCGGCCGGGCAGCGCTTGTTCTTTGGTCGGTAGCACGTTTTTGTTCACCAGAATTTCCGAGCGCAGAACCATGATCGTTCCTCTCAGTCAGGATGGGATGTAAAAAGTCAGACCGTCAGTGTGCCGAATGATGCCGGATTTCGCACTATTCAAATGTGGGAGCGGGCTTGCTCGCGAATGCGGTGTGTCAGTCGACATCAACATTGCC
>NZ_JASCPO010000499.1:0-865 GCF_029960145.1 Pseudomonas sp. PS01299
ATGCCGTGCTCTTCGAGAACCATGCCGATGATTTTCGGCACCGTGAGGTTCTGGAAGATCCGTTGGTTGACGCGGTGCGCCAGGTACGACAATTGCGGGCGCAGGGTCACCGAGTAGCGCGTCAGGCGCTTGCCGGAATCGCCTTGCGCGGCGCGGTAGATCTGGCCGTGGATGCCGCTGCCATCGGGCGACAGCTGCAGAAAGGCCGGTTTGTGCAGCAGGGTTTCGAGGTCCAGCGACGGCTGCTCACTGACCAGCTCCACCTCAAAGACAAAAGGCTGGCTGATGGCTTCCCGGCCGGTCAGGGTGAATACCTGAAAATCGGCGGAGAGCCCTTCGATGGTCAGGGCAAAGTGGGTTTCATTGGCCGGCGCGAACATCCCTTGTTCCTCGTGCTGTACAGCGGCGTTCGTCGACAACCGCAAGGCGGTTCAACGCACGCGAAATTCTGGAGGGGCGTAAACAACATCGACCAGCAGGGCTGGTCGATGCTTGTAACGATCAGCCGTAATTAAACGACTGGAGCACGCCAGTCATCGGAACCCGAAGTACCGGATACTTCGTGGGTCCAGGTGATTTTGCGGTAGGTGAACTGCACTTCTTCCAGGTGGGTGAAGTGCGAGTTGCCTGGATCCTGGCAGTTGTGCATTTTGTTGTTGATGGCGACGATGATCGCGTCTTCCAGTTTGGTGGTGTAGTAGTGCTCTTGAGTACCTTGAGCAGAAGTACGGTACCACTGGATAACGATTTCGCTCATGCGCTCGCCGGAGGTCAGAGCAGCTTGCAGCAGAGGCGAAGCCTTGTCGTAGACCTTGGTGATGATCACTGGCTTGTGCACGCGCTGACCGGTTGGCTGACCGGATTG
>NZ_JASCPO010000049.1:0-34365 GCF_029960145.1 Pseudomonas sp. PS01299
ATCGTCGACTCTGATGCCCTCTTCGCGAGCAAGCGCGCTCCCACATTTGGAATGCATTTCAAAATGTGGGAGCGAGCTTGCTCGCGAAGAGGGCGTTACAGGCGAAGTTTAAACCAGGGTCATCAACGCCTCACGGCTGAACGGCAGAATATCCTGCTCACGCCCTTCACGGACTTTCAGCGCCCAGTCCGGATCCACCAGCAGCGCACGGCCCACTGCCACCAGATCGAACTCGTCGTTGTTCAGACGCTCCAGCAGTTTCTCCAGACTTGCCGGTTGCGCGACCTTGTCGGTGTTGACCATGAACTGCAGGAACTCGCCGTCCAGGCCGACGCTGCCTACGGTGATGGTCGGTTTGCCGGTCAGTTTGCGCGTCCAGCCGGCCAGGTTCAGCTCGGAACCGTCAAATTCAGGCTCCCAGAAACGCCGCGTCGAGCAGTGGAAAATGTCCACCCCGGCGTCGGCCAACGGCTTGAGGAATTCGCCCAGCGCCTCCGGGGTCTGCACCAGACGCGCGGTGTAATCCTGCTGCTTCCACTGCGAAAAACGGAAGATGATCGGGAAGCCTTCACCGACTGCCGCACGCACCGCTTGAATCAGCTCGATGGCGAACCGCGAACGGTTGGCCAGGCTGCCGCCGTATTCATCGGTGCGCTGATTGCTGCCTTCCCAGAAGAACTGGTCGATCAGATAGCCGTGGGCGCCGTGGATTTCCACGCCGTCCATGCCGATGCTTTGCGCATCCTTCGCCGCTTGGGCGAAAGCACCGATCACGTCCTGAATGTCCTGTTTGGTCATGCCGTGCACCACGACCTGGCCATCCTTGAGTTTTTCCGTCGGACCGTAAGCCGGCACGCTGGCGTCCGGCTCGGTGCCAATGCGGCGCACACTGCCGACATGCCACAGTTGCGGAACAATCTTGCCGCCCTCGGCATGCACCGCGTCGACGACTTTTTTCCAGCCGGCCAGTGGCGCTTCACCGAAAAACTGCGGCACGTTCGGGTAACCGTTGGAAGCCTTGTGACCGACAGTGGTGCCCTCAGTGATGATCAGACCAACACCAGCCGCAGCGCGGCGACGGTAGTACTCGATCACTTTGGAATTGGGTACGCCACCCGGGGAAAACGAGCGGGTCATCGGCGCCATCACCACGCGGGTCGGCAGTTCGAGGGCACCGAGGTGGAACGGTTTGAACAGGGCTTGCACCGGCATTGGAAGGCTCCACAGGGAATGACTTTATGACGGCGATAATATGAACAGTTAGCGCCTTTTAACAGCACTATTGATTTGAATGATTAAGGGTCAAAAGTCAGACAAAAAAAATCGCAGCTCGATGGCTGCGATTTTTGTGTTTCAGCCCAGCGCTTTTTCAATCGCGTGGACAATGGTCGGATCATCCGGCGGCGTGCGCGGCGAGAATCGCGCCAATACCCGGCCATCCTTGCCGAGCAGGAATTTCTCGAAGTTCCAGGTGATATCCCCCGGAAACTCCGCACCCTCGCCCGCCAGCAAGCGGTACAGCTGATGACGATCATGGCCGTTGACTTCAAGCTTGCTCGACAACGGGAACGTCACGCCATAGTTCAGGCTGCAGAACTCCTGGATTTGCTGTTCGGTACCCGGTTCCTGACCGGCAAACTGATTGCACGGCAGGCCCAGCACACTGAAGCCCTTGCCCTTGAATTGCTGGTAGAGGTTTTCCAGCGCCGCGTACTGTGGGGTCAAGCCGCATTTGGAGGCGACGTTGACCACCAGCACGACTTGGCCTTTGAAAGGCGCCAGCGGTAGCTCCTGACCATCCAGGGCTGTCAACTTAAGGTCGTGAAAAGCACTCATGACGGACTCCAGATTCCCGTGTTCTACTCGAAACAGCCACTTGGCGAGAGCACCAAGGACAGCCGCGGACTAAAAAGGCGCCCGCAGGCGCCTCTCCAGTACTCGAAGCTTAGCGCAGAAAATCAGTGGTGATGGCCACCTTCGCCATGGGCGTGGCCATGAGCGAGTTCTTCCTGGGTGGCGTCACGGATATCAACGACCTTCACTTTGAAGTTCAGGCGCTGACCGGCCAGTGGGTGGTTGCCGTCGACGGTAACGTCGTCGCCGTCCAGGTCACGGATGGTCACGATCTGCATCTGGCCGTCCGGCGCCGAAGCGTGGAACTGCATGCCGACTTCCAGCTCGTCAACGCCTTCGAACATGCTGCGGCTCAGGGTGCTGACCAGTTCGGCAGCGTATTCGCCGTAAGCGTCTTCCGGCTCAACGGACACTTCCAGCTCGTCACCAACAGCCTTGCCTTCCAGAGCTTTTTCCAGGCCCGGGATGATGTTGCCTGCGCCTTGCAGGTAGACCAGCGGAGCGCCGCCGGCGGAGCTGTCGATGACCTCACCAGCGTCGTTGGTCAGGGTATAGTCGATGGAGACAGCCTTATTGGCGGCGATCAGCATGGGGCGAGACCTTTGCAGAAGAATATAGAAAGGCCAAGTTTAGCGAAGCAATCGCGCGAAAGCGAACACAACCCGGACAAACGGGATTCGACAATCGCCGGCTTCCATCAGGACGAGGACGGTCACTGGGTGGCCGAGCTTTCCTGTGGCCACACCCAGCACCTGCGTCACCAGCCGCCGTGGCAATCGCGGCCATGGGTCCTGGACCCGGCGCAACGTATTGAAAAAATAGGCCAACCCTTTGACTGCGGTTGGTGCGCACAAGGCTCGGTTAGCGATAACCTTGGCGACTGAATTGCGGTAGGCGGTCACGTATAGATCGCCACCATTGCCATGCACCTTTAGAGAATCCGCATGCAAACTTTTTTTATCGCGCCCACCGATTTTGGCGTGGGTCTGACCTCCATCAGCCTCGGGCTGGTGCGTACCCTGGAGCGGGCCGGACTGAAAGTCGGCTTCTTCAAACCGATTGCCCAGCCGCATCCGGGCGACACTGGTCCTGAGCGCTCCACCGAACTGGTAGCGCGCACCCACGGCCTGAAACCGCCGCAGCCACTGGGCCTGGCCCATGTCGAGCGGATGCTCGGCGACGGTCAGCTCGATGAGTTGCTCGAAGAAATCATCGCCTTGTATCAGCAAGCTGCCATCGGCAAAGACGTGCTGGTAGTCGAAGGCATGGTGCCGACCCGCAGCGCCAGCTACGCCGCGCGGGTCAATTTGCACCTGGCGAAAAGCCTGGATGCCGAGGTGATTCTGGTCTCGGCCCCGGAAAACGAAGTGCTTGCCGAACTCTCCGGCCGCGTGGAATTGCAGGCGCAATTGTTCGGCGGCCCGAAAGATCCAAAAGTCCTCGGCGTAATCCTCAACAAGGTCAAGACCGAGGAGAGCATGGACGCCTTCGCCACGCGCCTCAAAGAGCATTCGCCGTTGTTGCGCAGCGGTGATTTCCGCCTGCTCGGTTGCATTCCGTTCCAGCCCGAACTCAACGCACCGCGCACCCGTGACGTCGCCGACCTGATGGGCGCGCAGGTGCTCAACGCCGGCGATTACGAAACCCGGCGCATGACCAAAATCATCATCTGTGCACGGACCATGCGCAACACCGTGGAGCTGCTCAAGCCCGGCGTACTGGTGGTGACCCCGGGTGATCGCGACGACATCATCCTCGCGGTCAGCCTCGCGGCACTCAATGGCGTACCGCTGGCCGGGCTGTTGCTGACCAGCGACACCCTGCCCGATCCACGCATCATGGACCTATGCCGTGGCGCGTTGCAGGCCGGTCTGCCGGTGCTGTCGGTGAGCACTGGCTCCTACGACACCGCCAACCTGCTCAATGGCCTGAACAAGGAAATCCCCATCGATGACCGCGAGCGCGCGGAGATCATCACTGACTTCGTCGCCAGTCATCTCGACGCGAAATGGCTGCATCAGCGCTGTGGCACACCGCGGGAAATGCGTCTGTCGCCAGCGGTATTCCGCTACCAACTGATTCAACGGGCGCAGTCGGCGAACAAACGCATCGTCCTGCCCGAAGGCAGCGAGCCGCTCACCGTGCAAGCGGCGGCGATCTGCCAGGAGCGCGGCATCGCCCGTTGCGTGCTGCTGGCCAAACCCGAAGACGTCGAAGCCGTGGCCCGTGCGCAAGGTATCGAGTTGCCGCCGGGGCTGGAGATTCTCGATCCGGACTTGATTCGCGAGCGCTACATCGAGCCGATGGTCGCCCTGCGCAAAAGCAAAAGCCTCAACGCGCCGATGGCCGAACAGCAACTGGAAGACACCGTGGTGATCGGCACGATGATGCTCGCGCTGGATGAGGTCGACGGCCTGGTCTCGGGCGTGATCAACACCACCGCCAACACCATTCGCCCGGCCCTGCAACTGATCAAGACCGCACCGGGCTGCACGCTGGTATCGTCGGTGTTCTTCATGCTGTTCCCCGAAGAAGTGCTGGTCTATGGCGACTGCGTGATGAACCCACACCCGAGCGCCGCCGAACTGGCGGAGATCGCCCTGCAAAGCGCTGATTCGGCCGCAGCATTCGGCATCACCCCGCGCGTGGCGATGATCAGTTACTCCAGCGGCGAATCGGCCAGCGGTGAAGAAGTCGAGAAAGTCCGCGAAGCCACCCTGCTCGCCCACGAGCAACAGCACTCGCTGCTGATCGACGGCCCGCTGCAATACGACGCCGCTGCCAACGCAGACGTTGCCCGGCAACTGGCGCCGAACAGCCAGGTGGCCGGTCGCGCCACGGTGTTCGTGTTCCCCGACCTGAACACCGGCAACACCACCCACAAAGCCGTGCAGCGCAGCGCCGACTGCGTCAGCCTCGGCCCGATGCTGCAAGGCCTGCGCAAACCGGTGAACGACCTGCCGCGCGGCGCGCAGGTCGACGACATCGTCTACACCATCGCCCTGACCGCGATTCAAGCCGCCAACCGACCTATGGATGTGTAAATGCTGGACTTCCTGCCCGCCCCGATTCGCGGCGTAATCGCCGCGCTGCTGTTGGCACTCAATACGATTCTGCTGTGCTCGTTCCTGTTCTGCGTGGCGCTGATCAAAGTGCTGCCCTTCGACCTCGCCCGCCGCGCCTCACTGTGGCTGATGAGCCACACCCACGAAGCCTGGATCAGCAACAACAAAGGCTGGATGAACCTGGTGCGCCGCACCCGCTGGCACATCAGCGGCCTGCAAGGTCTGGACTACCAACACTCATACCTGATCACCAGCAACCACCAGAGCTGGGTCGACATCCTGGTGCTGCAATACGTACTCAACCGGCGCATCCAGCCGCTGAAATTCTTCCTCAAGCAGGAGCTGATCTGGGTTCCGGTGATCGGTCTGGCCTGGTGGGCGCTGGGCTTCCCGTTCATGAAGCGCTACTCCAAGGCGTACCTGGAAAAGCATCCAGAGAAGAAAGGCAAAGACCTGGAAACCACGCGCAAGACCTGCGCGAAATTCCGCAACAACCCGGTGGGGATTTTCAACTTCGTCGAAGGCACGCGCTTCACCGAAGGCAAACATGCGCAACAGCAGTCCCCGTTCAAATACCTGCTCAAACCCAAGGCTGGCGGCATCGCCTTCGTGCTGGACGCGATGGGTGAGCAACTGGAGTCGATCGTCAACGTGACCATCCACTATCCGGGCGGGCGTCCGGGTTTCTGGGATCTGCTGTGCGGCAACGTGAAAGACGTGGTGGTGCACTTTGAAGAACTGAAAATCCCGCCGGCCTTCATCGGCAAGAACTACGACCAGGACGGCGAATATCGCCTGCAATTCCAGGGCTGGATCAACCAGCTGTGGCAGGACAAGGATGCGCTGCTGGAACAGATGCACCGCGAATTCGCAGACAAACGCTAATCCCCTGTAGGAGCAAGCCTGCTCGCGATAGCGGTGGAACAGCCACTCCCAATGTTGAACGACATACCGCTATCGCGAGCAGGCTCACTCCTACAGTTGGATGGAGTGCATTCAGTTAGAGTTTGGTCGGCTGTGAGGCCGCCTTCGCGAGCAAGCCCGCTCCCACAGTTTGCACACGGTGTATTCAGGTAGAGATTAGTCGGCTGTCAGACCACCTTCGCGAGCAAGCTCGCTCCCACAGTTTGAAACCGGTGTATTCAGGTAGAGATTGGTCGGCTGTCAGGCCGCCATCGCTGGCAAGCCAGCTCCCACAGGAAAAACTAAAGCCAAGCGCACGCTTTTCACCACTCAAATGGCCGAGTGTCAGCTCGCCGAAAGCTCTTGATCTTGATCCACGGGCGACGTCGGAAGGCTGAGCGTAGGGATTGATCCGGGGGTGGGAGCGCAGCGACCGTTTGGCGCAGCCAAACACAGCGAGAGGAGGTGCAGCGAAGCAAACCGTAGGCGCTGCCCCCCGGATCAATCCCGCAGCGAAGGGACCCCGAGCCCCAGCGAGCGGGCCGAACGCAGGAGCAAGCGTTTTTGGTTACTTTTTAGGCGTTTGTAAAAAGTGACCCGCCGTAAGGGCGGAACCATAATCAGCCGTTACCGCAGCAACGGATATACACCCAAAACCCCAAGAGCATGGTCAGCCCAAAAGCCGCCACCGCCGAAAACCAAATGCCCCCCAATAAAAAACCCGCCGATGATCACTCATCCGCGGGCCTTTCATTTCCGGCTAAAGCTTAAATCGCGCCACGCTTGCGCAGCAGATCCAGCACTTGCTTGACGCTCTCTTCCAACGACAGCGACTGCGTGTCGATCACCAGATCAGCATTCAGCGGCACGTCATACGGGAACGACTCACCCGGAATATTATCGCCACCCGCAGCATACAGCCCTTGCGGATCACGCTCGGCACACACCGCCGGCGAGGCCTGCACATAAACCGTCAGCAGACGCTCCTTGCCGATCAGATCCTTGGCCTGCTCACGACCTTCAGCACTCGGCGCAACAAACGCCGCCAGGGTCAACAGACCCGCCTCGTTGAACTGACGCGCGACATGCGCAGCACGCCGCCAGTTCTCGGTACGACCGGCACGATCCTGCGGCAGACCTTTGTTCAGGTCGTGACGCAGATTCTGACCGTCGAGCACAAACACCGCACGGCCCATGTCGAACAGCTTGCGCTCGACCGCATAAGCTAGCGTGCTCTTGCCCGCGCCCGACAGACCGCTGAACAAAACAGTAGCCGGTTGCTGGCCAAAGCGCTGGGCACGTTCCTCAGTGGCAACGTGAGCCAGTTTGCCGTGGTGCGAGGCAGTCCCGTGAGCCACTGGCTGAGCGACGATCATGCCGGCGCCGACGGTGCCGTTGGTCAAACGGTCGATGACGATGAACGCGCCGGTGGTGCGGTTGCTGTCGTAACCGTCGAGGGCGATCGGCGCGTCGAGCGCGATCTTCACCTTGCCGATTTCGTTGAGCTGCAACGCGCTCGCCGGGCCTTCTTCGAGGGTGTTGACGTCGACCTTGTTGACGATGCTGGCAATCGAGCCCGGCACGTAACTGGTGGCGCGCTTGATGTCGTATTTCTTGCCCGGCAGCATCGGCTCTTCAGCCATCCACACCAGCATCGCTTCGAAGCTGTCGGTGACCGGCGGCACGTTGTCGGCATGCACCAGCAGGTCGCCACGGGAGATGTCGATTTCGTCTTCCATGGTCAGCGTCACCGCTTGACCCGGGCCGGCCTGCTCCAGCTCACCTTCGAAGGTGACGATGGATTTGACGCGGCTGCTCTTGCCCGACGGCAGAACCACCACTTCGTCGCCCTTGTGCACGATGCCGCTGGCGAGGGTGCCAGCGAAACCGCGGAAGTTCAGGTTCGGACGGTTGACGTACTGCACCGGGAAACGCAAATCGGTGAAGTTGCGGTCGCCCGCCACTTCCACGGTCTCGAGGATTTCCATCAGCGACTGGCCTTTGTACCAAGGCGAGCGCTCGGACTTGTTCACTACGTTGTCGCCCTTGAGGGCAGACATCGGCACGAAGTGCATGCTGGTCGGCTTCATCTTCAAGCCTTCGGCGAACTTCAGGTAGTCGGCCTTGATCGACTCGAACACGCCTTCATCGAAGTCTTTCAGGTCCATCTTGTTGATGGCGACGACGATGTGCTTGATGCCCAGCAACGAGGCGATGAAGCTGTGGCGACGGGTCTGGGTCTGCACGCCGTAACGGGCGTCGACCAGGATGATCGCCAGGTCACAGGTGGAGGCACCGGTGGCCATGTTGCGGGTGTACTGCTCATGGCCAGGGGTGTCGGCGATGATGAATTTGCGTTTGGCGGTGGAGAAATAGCGGTAGGCGACATCGATGGTGATGCCCTGCTCACGCTCGGCCTGCAGGCCGTCCACCAGCAACGCCAGGTCGATGTCGTCACCGGTGGTGCCGACTTTCTTCGAATCGCGAGTGATAGCTTCCAGGTGATCTTCGTAGATCATCTTGGAGTCGTGCAGCAGGCGCCCGATCAGGGTGCTCTTGCCGTCATCGACGTTACCGCAGGTCAAAAAGCGCAGCAGCTCTTTACGTTCGTGCTGGCCCAGGTAGGCGAGGATGTCCTCGCTGATCAAATCAGATGCGTGCGACATGACAACCCCTTAGAAATAACCCTGACGTTTCTTGTCTTCCATCGAGCCTGCGCCATCGTGGTCGATGACCCGGCCCTGGCGCTCGGAAGTTCGCGTCAGGAGCATTTCCTGAATGATGTCCGTGAGGCTTTCGGCCTCGGACTCCACCGCGCCCGTCAACGGGTAGCAGCCAAGGGTACGGAAACGCACTTTCTTTTTGACGATGCGTGCCTTGTCCTCGTCGGACAGGTGTTCGAGGATACGGTCGTCGTCGATCATGATCAGCGTGCCGTTCTTCTCGATCACTTCGCGCTCGGCGGCGAAGTACAGCGGCACGATCGGGATGCCTTCGAGGTAGATGTATTGCCAGATGTCCAGCTCGGTCCAGTTCGACAACGGGAACACGCGGATGGATTCGCCCTTGTTGACCTTGCCGTTGTAGACGTTCCACAGCTCAGGGCGCTGGTTTTTCGGGTCCCAGCGGTGCTTGCTGTCGCGGAACGAGTACACGCGCTCTTTGGCACGGGACTTCTCTTCATCGCGACGGGCGCCGCCGAACGCGGCGTCGAAACCATGCTTGTCGAGCGCCTGTTTCAGGCCCTCGGTCTTCATGATGTCGGTGTGTTTGGCGCTGCCGTGGGTGAACGGGTTGATGTTCTGCGCCACGCCATCGGGGTTGATGTGGGTGATCAGGTCCAGGCCCAGCTCTTCGACCATCTTGTCGCGGAACTTGTACATCTCCTGGAATTTCCAGCGAGTGTCGACGTGCATCACCGGAAACGGCAGTTTGCCCGGGAAGAACGCCTTGCGTGCCAGATGCAGCATCACGGCGGAGTCTTTACCGATGGAGTACAGCATCACCGGGTTGTCGAACTCGGCGGCCACCTCGCGGATGATGTGGATGCTTTCCGCCTCCAGCTGTTTCAGATGCGTCAGTTTGTCGACCATGGCTACTCACGAAAGCTTTCTTATGAACGGCCAGCGGGCCGTGTTCGAGCGGGGAATCCTAGCACAGCGACCTCTTCTAATCAGGACGCCTACTAGATCGAAAGGGCATATGAATATGCCCACCTGTTTGGGCACCCACCCCTTGTAGGAGTGAGCCTGCTCGCGATAGCGGTGTATCAGTCGCCGCTATGTTGAATGTGACAAAGCTATCGCGAGCAGGCTCACTCCTACAGGCGAAATGCGGTGGATTTCAGATAGGGTTCGGGCAATCGATGAAGATGTGTTCGAGGGCGAAACGTTTTGCCAGGTAGTCACCCAGCGCCTGCACGCCATAGCGCTCGGTGGCGTGGTGGCCGGCGGCGATGAAGCTGATGTCGTTTTCCCGCGCGCTGTGGAAGGTCTGCTCGGAGGCTTCACCGCTGAGGAACAGATCGACACCCGCCGCCACGCCCTGATCGATATAGCCCTGCCCGCCACCGGTGCACCAGCCGACCCGACGAATCATCCCACTGCCCTCGACCAGCAGCGGCTCGCGGCCCATGACGTCTTTAACCTTGCGGGCGAAATCACGCGCAGTCATCGGCTCATTCAACGACCCGACCAGTCCGACAATTTTAAGGTTGTCCGGATCCAGTGGCCCTTCAACGGTAATGTCCAGCTGACGCGCCAGTTGCACGTTGTTGCCGACCTCCGGATGCAGATCCAGCGGCAAGTGATAGGCGAGCAGACTGATGTCGTGCTTGAGCAAAGTCTTCAAGCGCCGCTGCTTCATGCCGGTGATGCACGGGTTCTCGCCTTTCCAGAAATAGCCGTGATGCACCAGTATCAGATCGGCCTCGGCCTCCACCGCCGCGTCAAGCAGCGCCTGACTGGCGGTGACGCCACTGACGATGCGCATCACTTGCGGACGGCCTTCGACCTGCAGGCCGTTGGGGCAATAATCAGCGATTTTTGCACTGCCAAGGTAACGGTCGGCTTCTTCGACGAGGGTGCTGAGGGCGACGGCCATGAAAGACTCCTGAAAATCCCGTTCAGAGGCGCGCGCGGCCTCGTATAATGCGCGACATTATGGGCGGTCTGACCCCGCCTGCAACTTTTCCAGGACGTGCTTAATGCTCAAGGCGCTGCGTTTTTTCGGCTGGCCGCTGTTGGCCGGTGTGCTTATCGCTCTGTTGATTATTCAGCGTTACCCGCAGTGGGTCGGGCTGCCGAGCCTCGATGTCAACCTGCAACAGGCCCCGCAAACCACCAGCGTGCAGCAGGGGCCGGTGTCCTATGCCGACGCGGTGACCATCGCCGCACCCTCGGTAGTCAACCTTTACACCACCAAGGTCATCAACAAACCGGCGCACCCGCTGTTTGAAGATCCGCAGTTCCGGCGCTTCTTCGGTGACAACTCGCCGAAGCAGAAACGCATGGAATCGAGCCTCGGTTCCGGGGTGATCATGAGCCCGGAAGGCTACATTCTGACCAACAACCACGTGACCACCGGCGCCGACCAGATCGTGGTGGCGCTCAAGGACGGTCGCGAAACCCTTGCCCGAGTGATCGGCAGCGACCCGGAAACCGACCTCGCGGTGCTGAAGATCGACCTGAAAAATCTCCCGGCGATCACCGTCGGCCGCTCCGACAGCATCCGCATCGGCGATGTCGCGCTGGCCATCGGCAACCCGTTCGGCGTCGGCCAGACCGTGACCATGGGCATCATCAGCGCCACCGGGCGTAACCAGTTGGGCCTGAACAACTACGAAGACTTCATCCAGACCGACGCGGCGATCAACCCGGGCAACTCCGGCGGCGCACTGGTCGATGCCAACGGCAACCTCACCGGGATCAACACGGCGATCTTCTCCAAGTCCGGCGGCTCGCAGGGCATCGGTTTTGCGATCCCGGTGAAACTGGCAATGGAAGTGATGAAGTCGATTATCGAGCACGGTCAGGTGATTCGTGGCTGGCTGGGTATTGAAGTACAGCCGCTGACCCAGGAACTGGCCGAGTCGTTTGGCCTGTCCGGGCGTCCGGGGATTGTCGTGGCAGGGATCTTCCGCGATGGCCCGGCACAGAAGGCCGGCCTGCAACTGGGTGACGTGATTCTGAGTATCGACGGCGAACCGGCCGGTGATGGCCGCAAGTCCATGAACCAGGTGGCGCGGATCAAGCCGACTGACAAAGTGACCATTCAGGTCATGCGCAACGGCAAAGAACTGAAGCTCACCGCTGAAATCGGCCTGCGCCCGCCGCCTGCACCGGTGAAAGAAGAAGAGTAAAACTTTATTCGCGCCGAGTGCGCGAATGAAAGACACTCTCAACAGGCATGTTATATTGTTTCAATTTAACAATTGGAACAACATAACATGTCGTCTCGAAAAAAGGCTTCGCTGCTTGGCCTGACCCTGGGCCTGCTGGGCGATCCGGTCTTCGCCGAAGATCCGCAACCCCTCGAACTCGACGCCATCAGCGTCACTTCCGATTATGAATCCCCCAGCGGGCCGGTCAGCGGCTACCGCGCGACGCGCTCCGCCAGTGCAACCAAAACCGACACCGCCATCCGCGACATTCCCCAAGCGATCAGCGTGGTGCCGGCCAGCGTGCTCAAGGATCTGGGCAGCCACAATGTCGAACGCGCACTGGAATTTGCCGGCGGCGTGTCGAAGCAGAACAATTTTGGCGGCCTGACGCTGTACGAATACAGCGTACGCGGCTTCACCACCTCGGAGTTCTACAAGGACGGTTTCAGCGCCAATCGCGGCTACCCGAGCACGCCGGACGCGGCCAATGTGGAGCGCATCGAAGTCCTCAAAGGTCCGGCCGCGAGCCTGTATGGCCGTGGCGATCCTGGCGGCACGGTGAACATCGTCACCAAAAAGCCGCAGCCCGAAGCGTTCACCACCCTGCAGACCAGCGCTGGCAGCTGGGATCGTTATCGCACGGCACTGGACGTCAACACGCCGCTCGACGAGCAGGGGGACGTGCTCTCGCGAATCAACCTTGCGGTCGAAGACAACCACAGCTTCCGTGATCACGTCGACAGCCAGCGGGTCTTCGTCGCACCTTCGATCAGTTGGCAACTGAGCCCGGACACTTCGTTGTTGGTGGAAAGCGAAATCGTCCGGCACAACTCCACGTTCGACCGAGGAATCGTCGCGCCGAACAACAAATGGAGCGGCGTTTCGCGCTCGGCCTTCCTCGGTGAACCGAACGACGGCAACATCGACAACCACAACAACCTGCTCCAGGCCACCCTCGAACATCACCTCAGCGACAGCTGGAAACTGCGTCTGGCCAGCCACTACAAGGAAGGCAAACTGTGGGGCGACGCGTCTGAAAGTCGTGCGCTGAACGCCGATGGTCACACGGTCAACCGACGCTACCGCGAACGGGACACTAACTGGCACGACAGCATCACCCAATTGGAGCTGCGCGGTCTGTTCGACCTCGGCTCGTGGCAGCACGAACTGCTGATCGGCACCGAATACGAGAACTTCCGCAAGAACGAACGCGTCACTACCATCGCTGGCGGTCCCTACGCCATCGACATCTACAAGCCGATCTACGGCCAACCGAAACCCAACGGCCCACGCTCGGGTACTGACTTCTTCGAACACGTCGAAAGCCACGCACTGAACCTGCAGGATCAAATCATCTTCACCGACAAACTGCGCGGGATGATCGGCGCACGCTTCGAACACTTTGATCAACGCATCGACGATCACACCCGCGATGCCAAAAGCCAGCAGACTCACGACGCCCTCACCCAACGCGCCGGCCTGCTCTATCAGTTGACGCCGTACACCGGCCTGTTCGCCAACACCTCGACCTCGTTCAAACCGAATAACGGCCTCGACGCCTCCGGCAAATCCTTCGATCCCGAAGAAGGTGTCGGCTACGAAATCGGGATCAAGAACGAACTGTTCGACGAGCGCCTGAGCAGCACCCTCGCCTTCTTCCACATCGACAAGGAAAACGTCCTCGCCCTCGATCCGAACACCGATACCAGCCGCGCGATGGGCAAGGCGCGCAGTCGCGGTTTCGACTGGCAAGTGACCGGGCAAGTGACCGATGCCGTGCGGGTGATGGGTGCCTTCGCTTACATCGACGCTGAAGTGACCAAGGGCGACGCGGCAATCCCGACCGGCAGCCGCATCCTCGGCGTGGCCAAGCGCAGTGGCAGCCTGCTCGGTGTGTACGAATTTCAGGACGGCCATTTGCGCGGCTCGGACATCGGCGCGGCGTTCACCTATGTCGGCGATCGCTCCGGTGAAGCCGGCGGTGATTTTGAAATGCCGGCCTATCACACCTTCGATCTGCTGGCCCATTACAAGGCCAGCGACAACGTCACGGTTGGCCTGAACCTGAACAATCTCTTCGACGAAAAATATTACGAGCGCTCCTACAGCAATTATTGGGTCAACCCCGGCGAGCCGCGCAATTTCACCGTCAGCCTGACACTCAACCTGTAAAAGGACGTCACCATGCAATACGGCAAAACCCTACTGATCATCGCCGCTTTGTTCGTCACTCAAGCCTCGGCCCATGGCCTGTGGACCGAACAACGGCGCGGCAATATCGAAGTGATCTACGGCCACGGTGCCGAAGACAATGCTTTCAAGGCGCAGAAAATCAGCGGCGCCTGGGCCTATGACACAAGCGGCAAAATGATCCCGGTGAGCGTCGAATGCCTGTCCGATCACGCGCGCCTGAAGCCGCTAAAAACACCGGCGGTCATGGCCGTCGCACTGAACAACGGCATGTGGTCGCAAACCGCCGACAGAAAATGGATCAACGAAGGCCGCAGCAAAGTGCCGGGTGCTGTCGAAGCCACCGAGACGCTCAAGTACAGCCTGGCGATTTATCAACCGGGAGCAAAGTTGCCGAAGCTCGAGCAGATCAAGTTGCTGATTTTGCCGGAGGTCGACCCGCTGACCGTCGGCCCGGGCAATTCACTGCCGGTACGGGTGCTGCTCGATGGCAAGCCGGCAGCGGGCGTGAAGCTGATTGGCGACTATCGCAATGCACCGAACACCCTGAGCACTGAAACGGACAAGGACGGACGCGCGCAGGTGCTGGTGCGTAATGAAGGGTTGAATGTGATTGCGGCGCAGGTGGAAGTGCCGGTGAAGGACAGCGCTGATGTGAACAGTCGCGGGCTGTTCAGTTCGCTGACGTTCCTTGGCGAACCGCATCACGAGTAAAAGCGCACCCTCACCCCAGCCCTCTCCCTGAGGGAGAGGGAGCAGACCGAGCTGTCTTGCGAAGTACATCGACCTGAAAATCCGAGTCGATTACGGATTCAGTACAGCACTCTCACGTCGGCGAAACTCTGCAATATCCCCCAATCAGCCCCTCTCCCTCTGGGAGAGGGAGCAGACCGAGCTGTCTTGCGAAGTACATCGACCTGAAAATCCGAGTCGATTATGGATTCAGTACAGCACTCTCACGTCGGCGAAACTCTGCAATATCCCCCAATCAGTCCCCTCTCCCTCTGGGAGAGGGCTAGGGTGAGGGGCTTTGGCTTTTAGAGGTTGCCGAGGCCGTCGATCAGCGCCTGGTTCTGCTCCGGCGTACCGATCGAAATCCGCAGGAACTGGGCAATCCGCTCCTGCTTGAAGTGACGCACGATCACACCCTGCTCGCGCAGCTTGACCGCCAGCCCCGCAGCATCGTGTTGCGGGTGCCGGGCGAAGATGAAGTTCGCCGCCGACGGCAGCACCTCAAAGCCCTTGGCCTGCAATTGCGCGATGACCCACTCACGGCTCTCGATCACCAGACGGCAGGTCTTGTCGAAATACTCGCGATCCTCGAACGCTGCCGCCGCACCGACAATCGCCAGACGATCCAGCGGGTAGGAGTTGAAGCTGTTCTTGATCCGCTCCAGCGCTTCGATTAGATCCGGATGACCCACCGCCAGACCAACGCGCAGCCCGGCCAGCGAGCGCGACTTGGACAGGGTCTGGGTCACCAGCAGGTTCGGATAACGATCCACCAGACTGATCGCGGTTTCGCCGCCGAAGTCGATATAAGCCTCGTCCACCACAACCACCGAATCCGGGCTGGCCTTGAGGATCTGCTCGACCGCCTCCAGCGCCAACAGGCAACCGGTCGGTGCATTCGGGTTGGGGAAGATGATCCCGCCATTCCGCTTGGCGTAGTCCGCCGGGTTGATCTGGAACTGCGCGTCCAGCGGCACGGCATCGAACTGGATGCCGTACAGACCGCAATACACCGGATAGAAGCTGTAGCTGATGTCCGGGAACAGCAGCGGCTGCTCGTGTTGCAGCAGACCGTGAAAGATGTGCGCCAGCACTTCGTCCGAACCGTTGCCGAGGAACACTTGATTGCTCTGCACGCCGTAGTAGTTAGCGACGGCGTTTTTCAGCAGATCGCTGTTCGGGTCCGGGTACAGACGCAGGTTGTCGTTCAGTTCGGTCTGCATCGCCGCCAGGGCTTTTGGCGACGGGCCATAGGGGTTTTCGTTGGTGTTGAGCTTGACCAGTTTGGTCAGCTTTGGCTGTTCGCCCGGCACATACGGCACCAGATCCTTGACGAACGGACTCCAGAATTTACTCATGATCAGTTCCCCTTCTGCTCAGCTTTGATGCGGTATTCGGCGCTGCGTGCGTGCGCACTCAGGGATTCGCCACGGGCCAGCACCGAAGCGGTCTTGCCCAGCTCGGAAGCACCGGCCTCGGAGCAGAAGATGATCGACGAACGTTTCTGGAAGTCGTACACACCCAGCGGCGAGGAGAACCGCGCGGTGCCGGAGGTCGGCAGCACGTGGTTCGGGCCAGCGCAGTAGTCGCCCAGTGCCTCGGAGGTGTGACGGCCCATGAAGATCGCACCGGCGTGACGGATCTGCGGCAACCACGCTTGTGGATCAGCGACCGACAGCTCCAAGTGTTCCGGGGCGATACGGTTGGCGACTTCGATGGCTTGCGCCATGTCGCGCACATGAATCAGTGCACCGCGACCATTGATCGAGGTTTCGATGATGGTTGCGCGGTCCATGGTCGGCAGCAGTTTGTCGATGCTCGCAGCGACCTTGTCGAGGAATTCGGCGTCCGGGCTGACCAGAATCGCCTGCGCGTCTTCGTCGTGCTCGGCCTGGGAGAACAGATCCATGGCGATCCAGTCCGGATCGGTCTGGCCGTCGCACACCACAAGGATTTCCGACGGGCCGGCGATCATGTCGATGCCGACCTGACCGAACACGTGACGCTTGGCGGTGGCGACATAGATGTTGCCCGGGCCGACGACCTTGTCCACCTGCGGCACGCTTTCGGTGCCGTAAGCCAGCGCGGCAACCGCTTGTGCGCCGCCGATGGTGAACACCCGGTCAACGCCGGCAATGCACGCCGCCGCCAGCACCAGTTCATTGAGCTCACCACGCGGGGTCGGCACGACCATGACCACTTCGGTCACGCCGGCGACCTTGGCCGGAATCGCGTTCATCAACACCGAAGACGGGTACGACGCCTTGCCGCCCGGTACGTAAAGGCCGGCGCGATCCAGCGGCGTGACCTTCTGCCCGAGTACGGTGCCGTCGGCCTCGGTGTAGCTCCAGGAATCCTGTTTCTGTTTTTCGTGATAGCTGCGCACTCGCGCCGCGGCTTTTTCCAGCGCTTCGCGCTGTGCCACGGTGATGCGGGTCAGGGCCAGTTCCAGACGCTCGCGCGGCAGGATCAGGTCGGCCATCGACGCCACTTCGAGGCCGTCGAACTTCTGGGTGAACTCGACCAGCGCCGCGTCACCGCGCTCGCGCACCGCCTTGATGATGTCCAGCACGCGCTGATTGACCGAGTCGTCAGACACACTTTCCCAGCTCAGCAGATGATCCAGATGATGCGCGAAATCCGGGTCAGCAGCGTTGAGTCGGCGAATTGCAGTCGGTGCGGTCATAGCGAGAGCCTCATAGGAATGGCAAAAACTCAGGCGCCCGAAACTATCATTCGATCCGCTTGGGCACCTGAGAATTCTGGCTATGAGGCGGATAGACGGCGCGACCAGGGGTCGCGCAGGTACATCAGCCGCGGTGTCGCGATTCCACTGCGTTGCGCAGGGTATCGATCAACGCCTGGATTCGGGCGTGTTGCATCTTCATCGAAGCCTTGTTGACCACCAGGCGCGAGCTGATCGTGGCGATCAGTTCCTGAGGTTCCAGGCCGTTGGCGCGCAGGGTGTTGCCGGTGTCGACCACGTCGATGATCTTGTCGGCCAGACCGATCAGCGGCGCCAGCTCCATCGAGCCGTAGAGCTTGATGATGTCGACCTGACGACCCTGTTCGGCGTAGTAACGCTTGGCAACGTTGACGAATTTGGTCGCCACACGCAGACGGCCCTTGGGCTCGGCCGCGCCGATCTTGCCGGCGGTCATCAGCTTGCACTGGGCAATCTGCAGATCCAGCGGCTCGTACAGGCCCTGGCCGGTGTATTCCATCAACACGTCTTTACCGGCGACGCCGAGGTCGGCCGCGCCATGCTCGACATAGGTCGGCACGTCGGTGGCACGCACGATCAACAGACGTACGTCATCCTGAGTGGTGGGGATGATCAGCTTGCGGCTCTTGTCCGGATTCTCGGTCGGCACGATGCCGGCTTCAGCGAGAAGCGGCAGAGTGTCGTCAAGGATGCGGCCCTTGGACAGTGCGATGGTCAACATGGGAAACGTCAGTCCTTATCAAGGTACTCATGCCCGGTCGCAATCGGCGCCGGACACACATCGAGCCGGATACCGGCTCGACTCGAAACGAATTCAGTGGACACTTCCCTGTGCCCAGTGCAGCTACTAGCCCGGAACGCGACGGATCTTGGCGCCCAGCATCTGCAGTTTTTCTTCGATGCACTCGTAACCACGGTCGATGTGGTAGATGCGGTCGATCAGGGTGTCGCCTTCGGCCACCAGTGCCGAGATCACCAGGCTGGCCGAAGCACGCAGGTCGGTGGCCATCACTGGCGCGCCCTTCAGGACTTCAGTACCGGTGACGATCGCAGTGTTGCCTTCGACCTGGATCTTGGCGCCCATGCGGTGCAGTTCGTACACGTGCATGAAACGGTTTTCGAAGATCGTCTCGATCACTGCGCCTGTGCCTTCGGCAATGGCGTTGAGCGAAATGAACTGGGCCTGCATGTCGGTCGGGAACGCCGGGTACGGCGCGGTGCGCACGTTGACCGCTTTCGGGCGCTTGCCGTGCATGTTCAGCTCGATCCAGTCTTCACCGCTGGTGACTTCAGCGCCGGCTTCACGGAGCTTTTCCAGAACGGCTTCGAGGATGGTCGGATCGGTGTCCTTGACCTTCACGCGGCCACCGGTGACCGCAGCGGCCACCAGGTAGGTGCCGGTTTCGATACGGTCAGGCATGACCTTGTAGAAGCACGAACCCAGACGCTCGACGCCATCGATGGTGATGGTGTCGGTGCCGGCGCCGGAAACCTTGGCGCCCATGGCGTTGAGGAAGTTCGCCAGGTCAACCACTTCCGGCTCGCGCGCGGCGTTCTGCAGGACGCTGCGGCCCTTGGCCAGGGCAGCTGCCATCATGATGTTTTCGGTACCGGTCACACTGACGGTATCGAAGAAGAAGCTGGCGCCGCGCAGGCCGCCTTCAGGCGCCTTGGCCTTGATGTAGCCGCCTTCGACGTCGATCACCGCGCCCATGGCTTCGAGGCCACGGATGTGCAGGTCAACCGGACGCGAACCGATGGCGCAACCGCCAGGCAGGGCGACTTCGGCTTCACCGAAACGCGCAACCATCGGGCCCAATACCAGGATCGAGGCACGCATGGTTTTCACCAGTTCGTACGGCGCGATCAGGGTCTTGATGGTGCGTGGGTCGATTTCGACGCTGAGTTTCTCGTCGATCACCGGCTCGATGCCCATGCGACCGAACAGCTCGATCATGGTGGTGATGTCGTGCAGGTGCGGCAGGTTGCCAACGGTCACCGGGCCATCGCACAGCAGGGTGGCAGCCAGAATCGGCAGGGCGGAGTTCTTCGCCCCGGAGATACGGATTTCGCCATCAAGACGAACGCCACCGGTAATAATCAATTTATCCATAAGAATCTCGACGCCCTTGGGCTCAGGTGCGCTCGGCCCAGGCCGCGCGGCTGAAAAATTTCATAGTGACCGCATGGATGCTGCCATCGGCGATCCACGGGTTCAAATGGGCATAGATGCTCTGCTGACGCTTGACCGGGCTTAACGCCGCCAGTTCATCGCTAATCACGTTCAGCTGAAAGTTGCAGCCTTCGCCTTCAACTTCCACCTGCGTTCCTGGCAGCTTCCCTTCAAGGAAGCTCTTCACTTCTACGGCCTGCATGCTCAACCTCAATCGGCGCCCTGTGCGCACGGGTCGGACATCATACAAAAAAGCCCCGCGCCTGCGAACCCCGCATTGGCAGGACTCTGACGGGGGGCTTGTTTATCGATGCGGGTTCAGGGGTGCGCCAGCAACTCGGTCAGTTCACTGACCTGAGCGATTTCGCGCATGTCTTCCGGCATCGCACGGATGCTGACGGCCTTGCCGGCCGCCTGGGCATCGCGCATGAAGCACAGCAGCAAGGACAAGCCGACGCTGCTGGACTTCTTCACTGCCGAGCAATCGATGACCAGCGATGCCGCCTTGCTGGACTTGATCAGCGCCTGGCCTTCCTTGCGCAGGTCGGGACCTGTGCGGTAATCCAGTACTCCACTGAGCAATAGCTCGTCGACGTCACTCATACGAACTGCCGCCTCATTCATTGCGCTGGCTTCTCGGCAGCTTTCTCGGTGGTTTCCTTGGCCTTGGCCACTTCGCCAGCCCAATTGTTGATGGTCTTGTCCAGATCGTTGCCATTGCGCTGCATCGCGTCGGCGAACTGATCACGGAACAGCTTGCCGATGTTGATGCCGTTGATGATCACATTGCGCAGTTTCCACTCGCCATTGATCTTCTCCAGCGTGTACTGCACAGGGTAGATCGCGCCGTTGTTGCCCTTGACGGTCATGCCGACGCTGGTGCGATCGCCGGACTCATCCTTGGCCGGATCAACGGTGATGCCCTGGTTGTTGTACTCGAGCAAAGCGTTGCCATAGAACTGGAACAGGCCGCGCTTGAAGTTTTCCTGGAAGGTCTGCATCTGCGCCGGCGTGGCCTTGCGCGAATACTTGACCGTCATGATGCTCTTGGAAATGCCTTCGGCATCCACCACAGGTCCGACGATGGTGTTCAGCGCCGTGTAGAAGTCCTGCGGATCCTTCTTGTACTTCTCTTTATTGGCCGACAAGTCGGCCAGCATCCGGTTCGTGGTGTCCTGAATCAGGTCGTGCGCCGACTGTCCGGGCGCAGCGCTAGCCAGCATCGGCAGTGCCGCAAGCAACACCAACAGGCCACGTCGCAAGGTAGAGATCATTCAAAAGCTCCTCATTTGGCGTCTTTGCTAACGGTATTGAGCAGGAATTTACCGATCAGGTCTTCCAGTACCAGAGACGACTGCGTGTCGTGGATGGTTCCACCATCCTTCAGACGGGTGTCTTCCCCGCCCACGCTGATACCGATGTACTTCTCGCCCAACAGGCCAGCGGTCAGGATAGACGCTGTGGAGTCGGTCGGCAGGTTGTCGACCTTTTTATCCACTTGCAGGGTTACCCGACCGGTGAAGCTGTCGCGATCCAGATCGATGGCCGTGACCTTGCCGATGGTTACGCCAGCCATGGTCACTTTGGCTCTGACCGTCAAACCGGCGATGTTGTCGAAGTAGGCATACAGTTTATAGGTGTCGGTGGTCGAAGTCGGAGACAGGCCACTGACCCGCAGAGCCAGTAGCAACAAAGCCAGGATCCCTGCCAGCAGGAACAGGCCGACACCGATTTCCAGGGTGCGGTTTTGCATCAGAAATCTCCAAACATCAAAGCGGTCAGAATAAAGTCCAGGCCCAGTACCGCCAGCGAGGCGAATACCACGGTCTTGGTGGTGGCGCGACTGATGCCCTCGGAAGTGGGCTCACAGTCATAGCCTTGGAAAACGGCGATCCAGGTCACGACGAAGGCGAAAACGATACTTTTGATGACGCCGTTGAGCACATCGCTGGTGAAGTTCACGCTGTTCTGCATGTTCGCCCAGTAGGAGCCTTCATACACGCCAAGCCAGTCGACAGCCACCCACGAACCGCCCCAGATTCCCACCACGCTGAAAATCATCGCCAGCACCGGCAGGGAAATGAAACCGGCCCACAGACGCGGGGCAATAATGTATTTGAGCGGATCGACACCGATCATTTCCAGGCTGGAAAGCTGTTCGGTGGACTTCATGTTGCCAATTTCTGCGGTCAGCGCCGAACCGGCACGCCCGGCAAACAGCAACGCCGTCACGACTGGCCCCAGTTCACGCAGCAACGTCAGGGCGACCATCTGCCCCACCGCCTGCTCCGAACCGTAGCTCGACAGAATACTGAAGCCCTGCAGCGCCAGCACCATGCCGATGAAAATCCCCGACACGACGATGATCACCAGCGACATCACGCCGACCGAATGCAACTGCTTGACCAGCAGGCCGAAACCGCCGCTGATACCGCCACGACCGAGCAGGGCGTGAAACAGGAACAGGGTCGCGCGGCCAAACACCGCGACGGCGTCGATCGCCGCCTCGCCGAACCGGCGTACGCGTTCTATTAATGAAATTTTGCGCATCAGCGCTTCCCCAGAAGATCTGCGCGGTAATCCGTCGCTGGAAAATGATACGGCACCGGGCCATCGGGGTTGCCGGTCATGAACTGGCGAATACGCGGTTCATCCGAATTCATCAATTCGTCCGGCGTGCCCTGCCCCAGCACCTGACCATCACCCACTACATAGATATAGTCAGCGATGCTCGCGGTTTCGGCCAGATCGTGGGAGACCACGATGCTGGTGATCCCCAGCGCATCGTTGAGCAGACGGATCAGGCGTACCAGCACGCCCATGGCGATCGGATCCTGACCGACGAAAGGCTCGTCATACATGAGAATCTGCGGATCGAGCGCAATCGCCCGGGCCAGGGCGACCCGACGCTTCATGCCGCCGGACAGCTCGTCGGGCATCAGCTCGATGGCACCGCGCAAACCGACCGCCTGCAATTTGAGCAGGACGATGTCGCGGATCATTTCATCCGGCAATTGGGTATGAACGCGCAGGGGGAAAGCGACGTTCTCGAAGACATCGAGATCGGTGAACAGCGCGCCGCTCTGAAACAGCACGCCCATGTGCTTGCGCGCATCGAACAGATCACTGCGCGACAGCGTCGGCAGGTTCTGGCCGTTGACCCAGACTTCGCCGCTGGATGGACGCAACTGCGCACCCATCAAGCGCAACAAAGTGGTCTTGCCGCACCCGGAAGGTCCCATGATGCCGGTAACCTTGCCACGCGGGATGCGAATATCGACGTTATTGAAAATGCTGCGCGCACCGCGCTTGAAGGAGACTCCCTTCAGCTCGACCGCGTAGGCGTTATCGGCACTCATCTAAACTCCTTGCGATGCAGCCTCTCACTCGGACGCCTGGCTTTCCGCAGAAAGCACATACCTCCCGGGCAGGCCGAACTGGCGGCGAACTATATCACTGCAAAGGCCAAGCGCCCAAGGCCCATGCCCCCCTGTGTTCAGCGATATGACAGGCGCGGCCGCGCTTTTTCAGGGTTTTGGTTACGAGGAATGACAAAGCACGACGAACTTGCGTGAGGCTTTTCAACATAACCGCTATAATCGCCGCCTTTTCATCGGGCTATACGATTTCTGACATGAGCCAATCCAGCGACCTGATTCAATCGGCACAACGCACCATCCGCCTCGAAGTGGAAGCCGTACAAGGCTTGTTGCCCCATATCGACGCCGATTTCGTACGCGCTTGCGAGATGATTCTGGCCAGCAAAGGCCGTGTGGTCGTGGTCGGCATGGGCAAATCCGGGCACGTCGGCAACAAGATTGCCGCGACCCTGGCCAGCACCGGCACCCCGGCATTTTTCGTCCACCCGGCCGAAGCCAGCCATGGCGACATGGGCATGATCACCCGCGACGACGTGATCCTCGCCCTCTCCAACTCCGGCTCGACCAACGAAATCGTCACCCTGCTGCCATTGATCAAGCGCCTCGGCATCCAGTTGATCAGCCTCACCGGCAATCCGCAGTCGCCGCTGGCCAAAGCTGCCGAAGTCAATCTCAACGTTCATGTCGAACACGAAGCCTGCCCGCTGAACCTGGCACCGACTTCCTCGACCACCGCCGCGCTGGTCATGGGCGATGCCCTGGCCGTGGCGCTGCTGGAAGCGCGTGGTTTCACCGCCGAAGATTTTGCCTTTTCACACCCGGGCGGCGCTCTGGGTCGACGCCTGCTGCTGAAAGTGGAAAACGTCATGCATGCCGGGCAAGAGCTGCCGCAAGTGCAGCGCGGCACCCTGCTCAAGGACGCGCTCATGGAAATGACCCGCAAGGGTCTGGGCATGACCGCGATCGTTGAAGCCGATGGCAAACTGGCCGGAATCTTCACCGACGGCGATTTGCGCCGCACGCTGGACCGCAGCATCGACATCCGCAGCGCCACCATCGACCAGGTCATGACCGCACACGGCAAGACCGCACGGCCCGAGATGCTCGCCGCCGAAGCCCTGAAAATCATGGAAGACCACCGAATCAACGCACTGGTTGTCGTGGACGAAGAAGATCGCCCGATCGGCGCCTTCAACCTCTCCGATCTGCTGCGTGCAGGAGTGATGTAATGACCACCGATCTGCTGCAACGCGGCAAAGCGATCAAACTGGCGGTGTTCGACGTCGACGGCGTCCTCACCGACGGGCGCCTGTACTTCCTCGAAGACGGCAGCGAATTCAAGACCTTCAACACCCTCGATGGCCAGGGCATCAAAATGCTGATGAATGCCGGTGTCGAGACTGCCATCATCAGTGGCCGCAAGACCCCGGTGGTTGAACGCCGGGCGAAGAACCTCGGTATCCCGCACCTGTTTCAGGGTCGCGAAGACAAATTGGTGGTTCTGGACGGCCTGCTGGCGCAACTGGGCCTAAGCTATGAACAGGTCGCCTACCTGGGTGACGACCTGCCTGACTTGCCGGTGATCCGCCGCGTAGGGCTGGGCATGGCCGTTGCCAATGCTGCCGACTTCGTGCGCGAACACGCCCATGGCGTCACTCGGGCCCGCGGTGGCGAAGGTGCCGCCCGCGAATTCTGCGAATTGATCCTGCGCGCCCAGGGCCGCCTCGATGCGGCCAACGCCGCGTACCTGTGAGCCAAATCATGTTTAGCAAAAAATTTCGCAACTTCCTGCTGTTCGGCTGCATCGCTGCGATGTTTGCGGCGGTCGGCTACTGGAACATCAGTCCGGAACGTTTCCTCGACAAGCCTGTGGCCAAGGTCGAAGACACTGCCATCGACTGGTACGCCACCAATACGCATACCCTGCAATATCTGCCGGACGGCAAAGTGCAGTACGAAATGACGTCGGACAAGGCCGAACACCTGAAAGCGACGGATGTGACTCTGGTTACCAAACCCGACCTCAACATGTATCGCGGCACCGAGTTTCCGTGGCACGTGACCAGCGAACGCGGCGAAGTGAATCCGGACGGAACGCAGGTAGAATTGATCGACTCGGTACGCATCAAGCGCACCGATGAAAAGAAACGCGACACCCTGATCACCAGCACACGCATGACGGTGTTCCCTCAGCAGCAATATGCGCAGACCGAGCAACCCGTTAGAATCGACGGCGCTGGCGGTGTATCGACTGGCGTGGGAATGAAGGCGTATTTGAAGGAAAGCAGGATACACCTGCAATCGAACGTAAGAGGACAGTATGAGGCTCGTTAAAACCCTCCCTATTTTGCTCAGTCTGGGCGCAGCACTGGGAAGCGTGAGCGCCTGGGCTCTGCCGAACGATCAGCAGCAACCTATCCGCATTCAGGCCGACGACGCCCAGCTGGACGACAAGAACGGCATCGCCACCTATAAAGGTGATGTGATCATCACCCAGGGCTCGATGATCGTTAAGGGCAATACGGTGACCATCACCCGTACTCCGACCGGCGATATCGACGTGGTGACCTCGGTGGGCAACCTTGCCTACTTCGAGCAACTGCAAACCCAGGGTGACGCCAAGCCTGTTCAGGGCTGGGGCGTGACGATTCAGTACCACGCCGCGCAAAACCGCGTCGTGCTGATCGACAAGGCCAAGGTTGTCGACAAGGACAACAACACCACTCAGGGCGAGAAAATCGTCTATGACACGGTGAAGAAACTGGCCAGTGCCGGTCGCGCTACCGGCAGCAAAGTCACCGAAGCGCGTCCGCGTATCGACATGGTGATCCAGCCGAAGAAGAAAACCGACGAGAAAACCCAGTAATGGCAACTCTGAAAGCTCAACACCTGGCCAAGGCCTATAAAAGCCGCCAGGTTGTGCGCGACGTCAGCCTGTCGATCGACAGCGGCCAGATCGTTGGCCTGCTCGGCCCGAACGGTGCCGGCAAGACCACCTGTTTCTACATGATCGTCGGCCTTGTGCAGGCCGATCAGGGTCGCGTGCTGATCGATGATCTGGACGTCAGCCATCAGCCGATGCACGGCCGCGCCAAGGCCGGTATCGGCTATCTGCCGCAAGAAGCGTCGATCTTCCGCAAACTGTCGGTGGCCGATAACATCATGGCCATCCTCGAAACCCGCACGGAACTCGACAAGGCCGGTCGTCGCAAGGAACTGGAAAGCCTGCTGCAGGAATTCCACATCAGCCACATCCGCGACAACCTCGGCATGAGCCTGTCCGGTGGTGAACGCCGCCGGGTGGAAATCGCCCGCGCCCTGGCGACCGCACCGAAATTCATCCTGCTCGACGAGCCGTTCGCCGGTGTCGACCCGATTTCGGTCGGCGACATCAAGCAGATCATCCATCACCTCAAGGCCAAGGGCATCGGTGTTCTTATCACCGACCACAACGTGCGTGAGACCCTGGATATCTGCGAAACCGCCTACATCGTCAACGACGGTCAACTGATCGCGGAAGGCGATGCGGCGACCATCCTTGCCAACGATCTGGTGAAGGAAGTGTACCTGGGCCACGAGTTCCGCCTGTAAGCACCAAGGCACTTGGCCAGCCTCCGGGTGCTGTATCGATGAAGCAGGCTTTTATACGCTTTTATTGTTACAGCGCTCTGGGCAGACACGACGCCTCAAAGATGTTCACCGTGCTCCGACGCGATGCGTCAACAAAGTTTTATACGCTTTTATTGTTACAGCGCTCTAGGCAAACACGACAGTTTCAGGCATATAATTTGCTTAAGTTTGGCGCTCCGGCGCCCTGTAGTGGATGGCGCATGCGCGCCGGCGAATAAGGTGTTAAGCCCCTGCCATGAAACCATCGCTAGTCTTGAGAATGGGCCAGCAGCTGACGATGACACCGCAGCTGCAACAGGCCATCCGCCTGCTCCAATTGTCGACCCTGGACCTGCAACAGGAAATCCAGGAGGCCCTGGAATCCAATCCGATGCTCGAACGCCAGGAAGAAGGCGACGACTTCGACAATACCGATCCTTTGGCCGACAACGCCGAACAAAAACCCAACACCGACATTCAGGAACCGTCCTATCAGGAAGCCGCCCCGACGGTGGACAATCTGGAAGATGGCGAATGGAACGAGCGCATTCCTAACGAACTGCCCGTTGATACCGCCTGGGAAGACGTCTACCAGACCAGCGCCAGCAGCCTGCCCAGCAGCGATGACGACGAGTGGGACTTCACCACCCGCACGTCCGCCGGCGAAAGCCTGCAAAGCCATCTGCTGTGGCAATTGAACCTGGCGCCGATGTCCGACACCGACCGCCTGATCGCCGTGACCCTGATCGATTGCATCAACAATCAGGGCTACCTGGACGAAACCCTCGAAGAAATTCTCGACGCCTTTGATCCGGAGCTCGACATCGAGCTGGACGAGATCGAAGCCGTTCTGCACCGCATTCAGCAGTTCGAACCGGCCGGTATCGGCGCGCGCAACCTCGGCGAATGCCTGCTGCTGCAACTGCGTCAGCTCCCGGCCAAGACCCCGTGGCTCAACGAAGCCAAACGTCTGGTCAGCGATTACATCGATCTGCTCGGCAGTCGCGACTACAGCCAGTTGATGCGGCGTATGAAGCTCAAGGAAGACGAGTTGCGTCAGGTCATCGAACTGGTGCAAAGCCTCAATCCGCGTCCGGGCTCGCAGATCGAATCGACCGAAGCCGAGTACGTGGTGCCCGACGTCATTGTGCGCAAGGATAACGAACGCTGGCTGGTCGAGCTGAATCAGGAGTCAGTGCCCCGTCTGCGGGTTAACGCGCAGTACGCCGGTTTCGTCCGTCGCGCCGACACCAGCGCCGACAACACCTTCATGCGCAACCAGTTGCAAGAGGCACGCTGGTTCATCAAGAGCCTGCAAAGCCGCAACGAAACCCTGATGAAGGTGGCCACCCAGATCGTCGAGCATCAGCGCGGCTTCCTGGAGTATGGCGATGAAGCCATGAAGCCGTTGGTCCTGCATGACATCGCCGAGGCGGTCGGCATGCACGAATCGACGATTTCCCGGGTCACCACGCAGAAATTCATGCATACCCCGCGCGGTATTTATGAACTGAAATACTTTTTCTCCAGCCACGTCAGCACCTCCGAAGGCGGTGAATGCTCGTCGACGGCGATCCGCGCGATCATCAAAAAACTGGTTGCGGCGGAAAATCAGAAAAAGCCGTTGAGTGACAGCAAGATCGCTGGTTTACTGGAGGCACAAGGCATTCAGGTGGCTCGCCGCACCGTCGCCAAGTACCGCGAATCCCTCGGGATCGCGCCTTCGAGCGAACGCAAGCGGTTGATGTAAGCCACGTTACAGCGTTCCAGTGGCAGGCTCTTCGGCCTGCCGCTTTATGCACTGGCAACGAAGGAGAAGCTGTATGCAAGTCAACATCAGTGGACACCAACTGGAAGTGACCGAACCTCTGCGCACCTACATCAACGAGAAACTCGAACGATTGGAGCGCCATTTCGACAAGATCACCAACGTGCAAGTCACGATGTGCGTCGAAAAGCTCAAGCAGAAAATCGAAGCCACCTTGCATATACCCGGCAGCGAAGTGGTCGCTAACGCAGAAGATACTGACATGTACGCTGCGATCGACTCACTGACCGACAAGCTGGATCGCCAACTCAAAAAGCATAAGGAAAAGACCCAGAGCCTCCTTCAGGGCGCGACAGGTCGTTAACACTCCCAACCCATGATCCGACTTGAAAGTATCCTGACCCCCGGCCGTTCCCTGGTGAACGTGCCGGGCGGCAGTAAAAAGAAAGCCCTCGAACAGATTGCCAACCTCATCCATAAAGAAGTGCCGGATCTGGCCATGCAGGATGTTTTCGAGAGCCTGGTAGCCCGTGAGAAACTCGGATCCACCGGTTTCGGCAACGGCATCGCCATTCCCCACTGTCGCCTCAAAGGCTGCGAAGCGCCTATCAGCGCGTTGATGCACCTTGATGCCCCCATCGATTTCGATGCCATCGACGGCGCACCGGTCGACCTGCTGTTTGTACTGCTGGTCCCGGAAGCGGCCACCGATGCCCACCTGGAATTACTGCGCCAGATCGCCAGCATGCTCGATCGCAAGGAAGTGCGCGAAAAACTGCGCAGCGCACCGAGCAACGAAGCCTTGTATCAGGTCGTCCTGAGCGAGCAGAACGGTCATTAATCATGCGTTTGATCATCGTCAGCGGCCGCTCCGGCTCGGGTAAAAGTACCGCCCTGAATGTCCTTGAGGACAACGGCTACTACTGCATCGACAACCTGCCGGCCGGTCTGCTGCCGGAACTCGCCGAACGCGCCCTGATTCACACCGAACTGGCCCAGCCGCTGGTGGCCGTGTCGATCGATGCACGCAATCTGCCGAGCCACCTGTCGCGTTTCCCCGAACTGCTTGAAGAAGTCCGTGCCCGGCACATCCAGTGCGATGTGCTGTATCTGGATGCCGACGAAGAAACCCTGCTCAAGCGCTTCTCGGAAACCCGCCGGCGCCATCCATTGAGCACTGCCAACCGCTCGCTGGCCGAAGCGATCGAAGATGAAACCGCCCTGCTCGGCCCGATCGCCGACCTGGCCGACCTCAAGGTCAACACCACCAATCTGAATCTGTACCAGTTGCGTGACACCATCAAGCTGCGACTGCTGAACCAGCCGGAACCGGGCACGGCGTTTCTGGTCGAGTCGTTCGGCTTCAAGCGCGGCATGCCGGTGGACGCGGATCTGGTGTTCGATGTGCGCTGCCTGCCCAATCCTTACTGGAAACCGGAACTGCGTGCACAATCGGGTCTCGACGCACCGGTCGCCGAGTACCTGGCTGCACAACCGGAGGTTGAGGAGATGTTTCAAGATATCTACGGCTACCTGTACAAATGGCTGCCACGCTTTGCCGCGAGTAATCGCGCCTATGTCACCATTGCCATTGGCTGCACCGGCGGGCATCACCGCTCCGTTTACCTGACCGAACGTCTGGGTCAGGCCCTGCAGAAAACCCTGAAGAACGTCCAGGTTCGCCACCGCGACCTCACTTAAAGGATTCACACCGCGATGCCTGCTCTGGAAATCGAAATCATCAATAAACTGGGCCTGCACGCCCGAGCGTCGGCCAAGTTCGTCGGGGTGGCGGGCCAGTTCCCGGATTGCACGATCAGAGTGGGTCGCACGCCAGAAACCACAGTGGATGGCAAAAGCATCATGGCGATGATGATGCTCGCCGCCGGCAAGGGTACGAAGATCTATCTGAGCACCGAAGGCCATCAGGAACAGGAAGCGCTGGATGCGCTGGTGGCGTTGATCAACAACTACTTCGATGAGGGTGGTTGATCGTTTAAAGATCAAAAGATCAAAAGATCGCAGGCTGCGATCTTTTGATATTCAACCCAACGCCGTATCCATCACCATCATCAGACAAAACCCGATCAGCAAGCCAAGACTGGCCAGCTTGTCATGACCATTGCGGCGCGATTCCGGAATGACTTCGTGCGTCACCACCAGCAACATAGCCCCCGCCGCCAGCGCCAGCCCCAACGGCAATAACAGCTCCGCCAGACTGACCAGCCAGGCACAGAGCAGTGCAAACACCGGCTCGACCAACCCTGAAGCCGCACCGATCAAGAACGCCCTGACCCGCGACATTCCCGCCCCCGCCAGTACCAGCGCAATCACCAATCCCTCTGGCACATCCTGCAAGGCGATGCCCATCGCCAGACTGTCGGCATCCGGCATGCCGCCGCCAGCGGACACCCCCACCGCCATGCCTTCCGGGATGTTGTGAGCAATGATGGCGAAGACGAACAGCCAGATGCGCGGCGGAATCACCGGGTGCTCGGGGGTACCGACGAGCATTTCCGGTGAGGCGCCGCACAGTTTCAGATCCACCAGATACAAACCGAATGCACCGAGCATGATGCCGAAGCAAATCAGCCCGCTGGCGGCCAACGGTGTCAGGCCCAGACTTTCGGCAGCAGCGATGCCCGGCACGATCAGCGAAAACGCGGTCGCCGCCAGCATCACGCCGGCGCCGAAACCCAGTAGCGTATCGCTGAGCCTCTGCGGCATACGCCGGATCACCAGCACCGGCACCGCGCCGAGCGCCGTGCCGAGGGCGCAGATCGCGCCGCCCTGCAATGCGCGTGACAATCGCGGCTGCAGATCCAGCCAGTCCAGCCCGTGCACGGCCAGCAGGGTCATGCCCGCCAGCAGCAACAGCGACCCGACCGCGTAACGAAACATGCGCCCACCGCCAATCGCCAGTGTTTCAGTGCCCATAGTCAGCCCTGGATTGTTTTTATAGAAGACTTAAACCAGTGCAGCCTGGTAGCGCGCAGCAACTTCCGGCCAGTTGATCACGTTGTAGAACGCGTTGATGTATTCCGGGCGACGGTTCTGATAACGCAGGTAATAGGCGTGTTCCCAAACATCCAGACCGAGAATCGGCGTGTTGCCGTTCATCAACGGGCTGTCCTGATTGCCGCTACTTTCCACGACCAGTTTTTTCTCCGGGGTCACGCTGAGCCAGGCCCAGCCGCTGCCGAAACGGGTCAACGCGGCCTTGGTGAAGGCTTCCTTGAAGCTGTCGAGGCCGCCCAGTTGCGCCTCGATGGCCTTGGCCAGCGCGCCGTCCGGCTTACCACCGCCGTTGGGCACCATGACTTCCCAGAACAGCGAATGGTTGGCATGCCCGCCACCCTGATTGATCACCGCCGCGCGGAGTTTTTCCGGCAACTGCTGAACGCTGGCGACCAGTTTTTCCACCGGCCATTCGGCGTACTCAGTGCCTTCGACGGCGGCATTGAGGTTGTTGATGTAGGTCTGGTGGTGCTTGGTGTAGTGGATCTCCATGGTTTGCGCATCGATGTGCGGTTCCAGGGCATCGTAGGCGTAAGGCAAGGCTGGCAAGGTAAAAGCCATTTCAGTGGACTCCATGTTGATGTGAGACTGAGGCGCGGCGTGCATTGCCGGTGTCCGGGTGCAGCAGGCGCTGGGTGCGCGGGTATTCGCCGTGTTCGCTGATGAAATTCAGCAGTTCGACGTAGGTCTTGCTGCTCTGGCGCAACGCCGCTTCACGCAGGGCCGGGCGCAGGCGCTCGTCCTGCATGGTCTGCAACAGCCGTTGATGAATCGCGCAGAGGTACTCGGCGCTCTCCTCCGGCTGATTCAGGCGCAGGTGCAGATCCGCCAGGTTGTGGTGGGAGATGACGCAGGCCGCCACCGCTTCGTCGGCATCGGCCCAGCGTTCGAATAGCACTTGCGCCAGGGCCAGGGCTTGCAGGTAAGCCTCGCGGGCGTCGATCAGCTCGCCGAGCATGAAGCAGCGATTGGCCCGTTCGATCGTGCGTTTCCAGTGCTCCATGGTGAGCCTCCAAAGCGGTTGCGGGGTTTACACGCCGCCGGCGGTGAGTTTCTCGGGGTTGAGCAACTCTTCCAGGTGGCTGCGCGACAGATCGGTGTGTTCCAGCGCGACGTCGATCACCGGGCGGCCCTGCTTGTAGGCCTGCTTGGCGATTTCGGCGGCTTTCTGATAGCCGATGATCGGGTTGAGCGCCGTGACTAGGATCGGATTACGCGACAGCGCTTCTTTGAGCCGCGACTCGTTGACCTTGAAGCTGGCGATGGCCTTGTCGCCGAGCAGACGACTGGCATTGGCCAGCAGTTCGATGCTGCTCAGCAGGTTCTGGGCGATGATCGGCAGCATCACGTTCAGCTCGAAGTTGCCCGACTGGCCGGCGATGGTGATCACCGAATCGTTGCCGATCACTTGCGCAGCGACCATCGCAGTAGCTTCCGGAATCACCGGATTAACCTTGCCCGGCATGATCGACGAACCCGGTTGCAGGGCTTCCAGCTCGATCTCGCCAAGGCCGGCGAGCGGACCAGAGTTCATCCAGCGCAGGTCGTTGGCGATTTTCATCAGCGACACGGCGGTAGCCTTGAGCTGACCGGAGACGGCGACGGCGGTGTCCTGCGAGCCGATCAGGGCGAACAGATCCTTGCCCGGAGTTAATTGCACATTCGTCAGTTGGCTGAGCTGGCGACTGAAACGCTTGGCAAACTCCGGATGCGCGTTGATCCCGGTGCCGACCGCCGTACCGCCCTGCGCCAGCGATTGCAGGCTCGGCAGCAAGTCCTGCAGATGACCGATGTTGGCCTTGAGCTGCTGCGCCCAGCCATTGAGCACCTGACTCATGCGCACCGGCATCGCGTCCATCAAGTGCGTGCGGCCGGTTTTGACGTGGTGGTGCACCTGTTCGGCTTTGTTTTCGATGACCTGCACCAGATGCAACAGCGCCGGCAGCAGTTGTTCGTGCAACGCCAGGGCGGCGCTGACGTGGATGGTGGTCGGAATGATGTCGTTGCTGCTCTGGCCGCAGTTGACGTGATCGTTCGGGTTGACCGGCTCGCCAAGCAGTCGGCTGGCGAGGGTCGCGATCACTTCGTTGGCGTTCATGTTGGAGCTGGTGCCGGAGCCGGTCTGGAAGATATCCACCGGGAAATGCTGCATGAAGTCGCCTTCGAGCAGGCCTTGGGCCGCATCGCTGATGGCTTTGCCCTGGCCGGCGCTGAGCTGGTTGAGCTCGACGTTGGCCCGCGCGGCGGCGGCTTTGGCGAGGATCAGCGCACGGATGAATTGCGTTGGCATCGGCTTGCCGCTGATCGGGAAGTTATCCACTGCACGCTGGGTCTGCGCGCCATAGAGAGCGTCCACCGGCACCTGTAGTTCGCCCATGCTGTCGCGCTCAATACGAGTCTTGGTCATCGGTAAATCCTTGGACTAATTCAATGAGAGGAATCGAGGGAAGCAACTCGCAGGTCGCCAGTTGCCAGGTGTAGCGCTGCCAGCGCTGGAGCCGACAGTTGCACAGAGAGAGGCGCTCCATTTCACGCAACGGACGCCAGGCTTGATCGAGACACAGGCTGCGCCAGTGCCACGGCAACGCGATGTCGGTGGCTGTGTCGAGCAGCAGACGGAAGGAGGTTTCAGCGATGGTCCACGGGGAAGTCGCCGTACAGCAGGCCAGATAACGGCCTTCGGCCAGGTAATGTTCGATCAGGCGTGGTTCGTCAGGATCCATCGCGCAACGGATCTGTCGACTCATCCAGCGCCAGCTTTCGAGGTACGGCTGCTCGTGCAAGGCAGAACTCATGATCCGGGACTCGTTCGGAGATGAGATTTATTATTATATGATAATGAGAACCAAAACAAGAGCGCCTGATTACACAGACTTCATCGGGGCAGCGAGCCTGCTCGCGAAGGCGTCGTGTCAGTCACCGCTGGGGTCGGCCGCTTTCGCGAGCAGGCTCGCTCCCACAAGGTTTTGTGTGGAGCCAAGAAAAAAGGCGCGCCACCCGATGAGGTGGCGCGCCTTTCTTGTCTGACCGCTGGGGCTTAGCTGCCCGCCACAGGCAGCCCCGCGAT